>MHAF01000115.1:0-6137 GCA_001802865.1 Ignavibacteria bacterium RBG_16_34_14 | reverse complement strand
GCTCGCTTTACCAATAGTACTGGCTTATTTGTTCTTCCAGAAATATTTCATACAGAGTATGGCTTCAACAGGAATTAAGGAATAGATATAGATAGATATTTAAAGATCACTAATGATATCAATTTAATAAACTAAATTGTATGCTTGGATTCTATTATATATTAGAAAGAGATAAAAATGATTAAAAGAGAAATCCCAAATAAAATAGCTTTTTTAGGTGATTATTTACCCCGTCAATGCGGTATTGCTACATTTACTTCGGACATTTACACTACCATATCTTCACAATATCCTAAAAGCGATTGCTTTATTGTTTCAGTAAATGATATTAAGGAAGGTTATGATTATCCAAAAGAAGTAAGATTTGAAATTGAAGAGCAGAAACTCGCATCCTATCAGCGGGCTGCAGATTTTCTTAATTTTAATAATACCGAAATTGTTTTACTTCAGCATGAATTTGGAATTTATGGTGGGCAGTCGGGTAGTCATATTCTCGCACTTCTTAGAGATCTTCATCTTCCTGTAGTTACCACTTTTCATACAATACTGGAAAAACCAACTTCAGAACAATTCCGCGTAATGAAAGAAATTATAAAACTTTCTGCCCGTCTTATTTCAATGACAGAAAAAGGTAAAACTTTTCTGGCTGAAATTTATAAAGCTCCAATAGAAAAAATTGATGTTATTCCTCATGGAATTCCTGATATGCCATTTGTTGATCCGAATTTTTATAAAGATCAGTTTGGCGTTGAAGGAAGACAGGTACTTTTAACCTTTGGGCTTCTCTCCCCGCAAAAGGGAATTGAAAATGTTTTAAAAGCATTGCCTGATGTACTGAAAGAATTTCCAAATATGGTTTATGTAATTCTTGGTGTCACACATCCAAATCTTGTTAAAGAACAAGGAGAAACATATAGAATGAGCCTTGAACGGATGGCGGCTGATCTGGGAATAAAAAAGAATGTAATATTTTATAATAGGTTTGTTGATATTGAGGAACTAAAGGCTTTCATTGGAATGTCTGATATTTATATTACATCCTATGTAAATAAGGCGCAAATAACCTCCGGAACACTGGCATATGCATTCGGCTGCGGTAAAGCAGTTATTTCAACTCCCTACTGGCATGCCGAAGAGCTTTTAGCTGGTGGAAGAGGTGTACTTGTTCCTTTTGGAGATTCTGATGCAATTGTAAAAGAATTAATAAGTTTGCTGAAGGATGAAAACCAGCGACATGCGATGAGAAAAAAAGCTTACTTGTTAGGCCGTAATATGGTATGGAGTGAGATTGCACATCGCTACGTTGAATCTTTTCAAAAAGCAAGACTTCCAAAAATTGAAAAATATCCAAGGATATTTGCTGTTAAAACTCTTGAAGAAAAAAGAGCAGAACTTCCTGAAATCAATTTAGATCATTTAATCCGTATGACTGATTCAACCGGCTTATATCATCACGCAATAGGGTCTATTCCAAATTACAATGAAGGATACTGTACTGAAGATAATGCTCGTGCCTTACTTCTTACGGTTCTTCTGGAAGAAGCATACCAGGATACTGCAAAAATACAGGAGCTCTCCAGCCGTTATTCTGCTTTTGTTAATTATGCCTTTAACCAGGAAGCAAAACATTTTAAAAATTTTATGAGCTATGATAGGAAATGGATTGAAGATGTTGGTTCTGATGATTGCCAGGGACGATCTATATGGGCGTTAGGAACTTGTGCAGGCAGATCTAAAAATCCAAATTTTAATATGTGGGGTGCTCAATTATTTAATCAGGTAATTCCTGCTGCAGCAGAGTTAACTTCACCACGTGCCTGGGCATTTTCTTTGCTGGGAATAAATGAATACTTTAAAAGAATGAGCGGAGATACCATCGCAAATCAAATAAGAGACATACTAACTAATCGCCTGATTAATCTTTATGATTCTGTTGCTGTTGATGAATGGTTTTGGCTTGAAGAAATTTTATCTTATGATAATGGCGTAATTCCAAGAGCTCTGATTGTAAGCGGGCAATGGTCAGGGAATGAAAAGGCTTTTGACATAGGATTAAAATCTTTAAGATGGCTTTTAAAAACCCAAACTTCAGAAGGCGGATATTTCAGACCAATAGGTTCAAATGGATTTTATGTAAAAACAGGAAACCGGGCTAAATTTGATCAGCAGCCGATAGAAGCTTATTCAATGCTGTCTGCTTGTCTCGAAGCTTCAAGGGCAACTGACGATCAGTTCTGGCTGGAATCAGCAAGAATGATTTTTGAATGGTTCTTAGGCAGAAACGATCTAGGCATTCCATTATATAATACTCAAACCGGCGGATGTCATGATGCACTCCATGTTGACAGGATAAATCAAAACCAGGGGGGAGAATCAACTCTTGCATTTTTACTATCTCTGGTTGAAATGCACATTATGGAAAATTCCTTCCGGTCATTTGAACGGCTTAAAGATATGCAGCATCATGAAAATAATATTGAAGAACAAATTTTGGAAAAACATGAAAGCAATTAGAACAAGGATAGTAATTAAACCTGATTATAAAAGAGTTCTTTACAAACCCTTTACAATTATTTCGGAAGAAAGAATTATAAAGATTATTGGAAGAATCCTGACTCTTTCTGAAAAGGAAGTTAAAAAAGAACTCAGGCAGGTCATGACAGAATTTGAAGAACGGCACCAAAGACTTCGCGATTTTTTTCTTAACCGGTTTGAGCAGATGAAAAAGTATTTGTTAACAGACCAATCTTTAAGTGATGAGAGAAAATTATTAATTGGAGCCTATTTTACACAAGAATATTCCCTGGAGTCCGCAGCTCTTTTTAATCCTTCAATGGTATGGCATCCGGATCAAACGGATTTACCGGAGGGTAGCCGCCGTTTTATTTTAAGCTTGCGGGCTACAGGTGAGGGGCATGTTTCATCTATTACTTTCAGATCAGGAATAATTGATAAGGAAAACAGAATAAACATTAATGCACCAACCCGTTATGTAACCACTTCAGAAAATATTACCAATCCTGTTTATGAAAAAATACTTTTTGAACGAAAGCTTATGGAGCTTGATTTGATGAATGATTTTGCCAAAACAATATTAAATAGCCTTGAAGATAATTTTACCATTACTGATCTTGAAGATAGCATAAAAATTTTAATACGGCCTTTCAGAAATAAACTCGGGGAAAATGATTTAACTGCAAAAGGAATTTTATCACTCGCACTTTCAAATTATGAAATTCAGTATGATCCTGATCAAAGACTTTCGGAGAGAATAATATTTCCTCATTCGCCTTCGGAAATTAATGGAATTGAAGATGCCCGCTTTGTACAGTTTTTTGATGATGACGGCAGCAGTATTTATTATGCTACTTATACAGCATACGATGGTAAAGTTGTTTTTCCACAGCTTCTTGAAACTCAGGACTTCCTTCATTTTAAAATAAGCACCTTAAACGGACCTGAAGTAAAAAATAAAGGCATGGCACTTTTCCCCAGAAAAATTAATGGGCTTTATGCAATGATCTCCAGGCAGGATAATGAAAATATTTTTTTAATGTATTCTGAACATCTTCATTTCTGGTACACTAAACAATTAATTCTTAAACCAACTTATCCATGGGAATTTGTGCAACTTGGCAACTGCGGTTCGCCAATTGAGACCGAGGCTGGCTGGCTGGTATTAAGTCATGGCGTAGGGACAATGCGCCAATATTCAATCGGAGCATTTTTATTAGGTAAAGATGATCCATTAAAAGTTATAGGTCGTTTAGAAGAACCTCTGTTAACTCCTAATGAAAATGAAAGAGAGGGCTATGTCCCCAATGTTCTTTATAGCTGCGGTAGTGCAATACATGGCGATGAACTTATAATTCCTTATGCTATGTCTGATCATGCAAGCAGCATTGCAAAAGTTAGTATTAGTGAGTTACTACAGAAATTAACTGAATCTAAATCATAAAAAGGCAACTTAATTGAAAATATGCAGATACAATAAAAATCCGATTATTACAAAAGATGATGTTCCATTTAAAGTAAACAGTATTTTTAATCCGGGAGCTGTAAAATTTAATGGAGGCTACTTGCTTCTTTGCCGTGTTGAAATGCCTATTGGCAGATCTTCACTTGTAATTGCAGATAGCCAGGATGGTTTTAATTTTAAAGTATGCGAAAAACCAGTTCTAACTCCAGAAGATCATAAAGATTTTTATGATTATGTTGAATGGGGAATTGAAGATGCCAGGATCACCAGAATTGAAAATAAATATTTCCTAACCTACACTGGTTATTCAAAATTTCAACCAGTGGTAGTTTTAGCAGAGACAGAAGATTTTAAGAACTTTAAAATTCACGGACCCATTTCCGAACCTTCCAACAAAGATTGTGCGATATTTCCGGAAAAAATTAATAACTATTATTGGAAAATTGACCGCCCATCTGCAGAACACAGAAGAGATATCTGGATAAGCCAGAGCCCTGATCTGATTCACTGGGGTGGTTATAAAGTACTTCTTGAACCCGAAAGAGGCACGTGGGAATCTGATAAAATTGGATCTTCAAGCACTCCAATTAAAACAAAAGAGGGCTGGTTGATGCTTTATCATGGTGTAAGATCATTTGGTACAGGCTCTATTTATAAACTCGGAGTCGCTTTACTTGATCTTGAAAAACCCTGGATTGTTAAAGGGAAAAGTAACGAACCAATACTTTCACCGGAAAAAGATTATGAACGCGTCGGCGATGTAAATAATGTCATTTTTTCAAATGGCTGGATTATAGAAGATAACGGTGATGTAAAGATATATTACTCAGGTGCTGATATGAATATCTGTCTGGCAGAAACAAATGTGGAATATCTTTTATCATTATGCAAATAATTGAAAGTAATTGTTGAAAAAAATCAATTTAAATATTATTTGGATTTTCATTTCGCTTTTTATTTTTCTTTGCAGTGAAATATCACTCAGCCAGGCAATATTCACTGTCAATAAATCTCATCTTGATTATCTGTATGAAGAAATTAATGTAAATGGAAAAGAGATGGCGATAGTTCATATTTATAGTAATGCTCCTGATTATACCTATATTGGTGATGATGATGAAGGCTATGCTTGTATAGATGATGCTGCCCGCGCAGCAATATTTTATCTGGAATATTATAAAGCTTATAACGATAGTTCAAGCCTGGATAAATTACATAAGCTTATTGAGTTTGTTCTTTATATGCAGGCAGAGAATAGTTTCTTCTATAATTTTATTTGGGAAGATAATTCTATCAATAAAACTTTCAGAACAAGTTTAGCAGAACCAAACTGGTGGTCCTGGCGGGCTCTTTGGGCTTTGATGGAATACTATAAGTATTTCGGCGATTCAAATTCTGAAAGAACTGTAGCTGTTCGAAGTAGCATTGAAATGCTTATTGAAGCAATTAAAAAATACATTCCCAAAGAGCGAGGTAAAATCTTAATTGATGGAATCGAATTTCCTGATTGGCTGCCCGGTATATACGCTTCAGATCAGTCCGCTCTTTTAGTGTTATGTCTCTCCGATTATTATAAAATATCCGGTGATAAGGAAATTCTGAACTATCTTCAGTCACTAATTGATGGCATTCTGATGATGCAGCTTCAGAATGCGGAATGTGAGTTTGATGGTGCTTTCCTGAGTTGGCAGAATACCTGGCATGGATGGGGCAATTCACAGTCTTATGCTTTATTGAAAGCTTATAAGGTTTTAAAGGATGAAAAAATAAAAACGAGCGTTTTTTATGAGTTGGATAATTTTTATGATCAATTAATTGAAACCGGCTTTTTAAGCTACTTCAAAGTGAAAAAGAATCAAGATAAATATGAAGTTGTTGAGTCAAGTAAATTTTCACAGATAGCTTATTGCATCAGCCCCATGATTTTTGCATTGATTGAAGCATACAACATAACATCAGATTCTACTTATGCAATTAAAGCAGGCAAGGTTGCACAATGGTTTAAAGGTAGGAATCCTGTGATTACGGTTATGTATAATCCGCATAATGGAATTTTTTATGACGGAATTGAAAATGAAAATTTAGTTAATAAAAATTCCGGTGCAGAATCCACGATTGAAGGATTATTATCTTTATTAAAAATTTCTTTAAATCCAAT
>MHAF01000114.1:225-9162 GCA_001802865.1 Ignavibacteria bacterium RBG_16_34_14 | reverse complement strand
TACTACACCATCTTTTGCTGCTTCTTCAGCATTTGCATTAAAGAGGTTAATACCAACTACCACAGCGATACCAACTATGATAACGCCAAGAACGATTAAGAGAAGCTGTTGCTGACCCATTTTTTATTCCTTTGTTTGTTTGTGTTTAGTTAATTATGAGTTTTTATGAATTATGAGTTAATAAATAATATTCGTATAAAATTCACTTGTTGTTACTACTGTCTCAACTTTAATTGAGTCGTTCCCCGTTACTACCTCACTTCCCGTGCCAACTATCCTAATTTCGTCTGCTTGTTGTAGAGAAATCTCAAAACTGCCGTTAGCAGTTTGATTCATATTACTGGGAATTGACCAACCGACAAATGATCGTCCCCCGCCTCCTAATTCCGCAGGTTTTTTAAAGTATTGTAACGCCATTACACCCAAACTTGTGGTTTCTTCAATCAATATATCACGTTTTCCATCAATTGCATTTGATCTGAAAAGAGAAATAGACACAGCAATTGCAATTGCAACTATAATAAGTGCAAGCACTATCATCAAAAGCTGTTGTTGTCCCATTACCTTATCCTAAATTTATATTTTGACCTTAAATATTGAGTAAAAATTATGCCACAGCAATTAAAATAATAAGTTTTGATAAATACCTAATGGATTGAACCGACAAAAATGTCAAGGTAATAATCACCGGTAATGATTTCTTCTAATATTAAAACACTAAAAAAATATATATTAATTCGAAACATCGTTCCAGAATTGAGTCAATATTCCCTATAATAGTTTAAAGAATATGTCATTTTTGGCGAAATTAGATAATAAGGTTCTTAAAATATTAGTGTTTAGCTTAAAGAGTTCAAAAATTACCGAATTACTCATTGAGAGCTTTGGAAATAGGTATTTTTTACTTCTATATTCCCGTAATATTTACAAAGCACCAATTATTTAATAAAAAAAGAAAGATTGGGGAGCAAAAAGTGGCGGCGACAATTATACCCATAACAAGTTCTGATATTTATTAATAACTCAATAACGCTAAACATAGAAAAAGGAATAAAGCACAAAAATACCTAATCGAGTAACTTAATATGCAATTCTTTCAACTGCTCTTCACTTACCGAGGAAGGACATTCATCCATTAACGACATTGCACTGGCAGTTTTAGGAAAGGCAATGGTATCTCTTATCGATTCCACAGCGGCAAACAACATTACCATCCTGTCAAAGCCGAAAGCAATTCCACCGTGTGGAGGGGCACCGAATTTAAATGCGTTCATAAGGAATCCGAATTTTTGCTGGGCTTCTTCATCACTAATTCCAAGCGCTTTGAACATTCTCGATTGAAGTTCGGAATTGTGAATTCTTATGCTTCCGCCTGCAATTTCATTTCCATTTAGCACAAGATCATACGCTTGGGCTTTTATGCTTCCCGGATCCTTTTCCAGCAAATCAACTTCGTCTATCTTCGGAGAAGTGAATGGGTGGTGCATAGCATAAAATCTTTTTGCTTCCTCATCATATTCGAATAATGGAAAATCAGTTACCCAAATGAGCGATGGTGGTGTTTCCGAGTTTATCAATTCAAGCCTTTTCGCCATTTCCAACCTTAATGAGCCCATTTGATTAAGCATGGCTTTCTTTTCACCGGCAAGAATGAGAATTAAATCATTTGGATTTGCCTCAAGTGCTGATACAAGATTTTTCTTTTCCTCTTCATTTAAAAACTTTGCAGTTGGCGAATCAATTCCTGCTTGCTGAACTTTAAACCAAATAAGCCCTTTTGCTCCAAGACTTTTTGCAAAATTAGTTAGTCCATCAATCTGATTTCTGCTGAAAGAGGCACAACCCGTGGCAACCAATCCGGTTACTATTCCTTTTGAGTCAACAGCTTCTTTAAATACTTTAAACTCAGAATTGTTAAAAATTTTATTTAACGAATGAAGTTCCATACCAAATCTTAAGTCGGGTTTGTCACTTCCGTATTTTGTTATTGCTTCTTCATATGAAAGCCGTTTTATTGGCAATGACAAATCAATATTCCAGACTTCTTTGAATAGCAGCTTCATCAGTCCTTCCACAACACTAAAAACTTCTTCTTTTGTTATGAATGACATTTCAACATCTATCTGTGTAAATTCAGGCTGACGGTCTGCTCGTAAATCTTCATCTCTGAAACATTTTACAATCTGAAAATACCGATCGAATCCAGATACCATTAGCAACTGCTTATATTGCTGTGGTGACTGAGGTAGCGCATAAAATTTTCCTTTATGAACTCTGCTCGGTACGAGATAATCGCGTGCACCTTCGGGAGTGCTTTTCATCAGCACCGGAGTTTCGATTTCCACAAAGCTCTTCTCGTCAAAATATTTACGAACCAGCTGATATATTCTGTGCCGAAGAAGCAAGACTTTCTGAAGTGCTGGTCTTCTTAAATCGAGGTATCTGTATTTTAGTCTTAAATCTTCAAACGCGTCTGTTTCATCTTTTATAGCAAACGGGGGTGTTTCAGCTTCATTAAGAATTGTTAATTTAACAGCGAGAACATCAACAATACCTGTTTCCATTTCCTTATTAACTGCATCTTCGGGTCTTTTCCTAACTTTTCCTTCAACCGATATTACAAATTCACTTCTTAATTTTTTGGCAAGTTCGTATGCATCTTTATTAATATCTGGTTCGAACACTACCTGCATAATTCCATATCTATCCCTCAGCCATATAAATATTAACCCACCAAGGTCTCTTCTTCTGTCAACCCATCCATTTAGGATGACTTTTTCGCCGATATTTTGCTCTCTTAGCTCGCCGCAAGTATGTGTGCGTATATTAAATTTCATAAATTTTTTCCGTGATAAACGATTATTGAGAGTGAAAATTAATCATTACAATAAGGGTAAACAAATAAGTAAACCCTATTCTAATATCAATAATGAATATGTTTTATATTCTTTATAGACTTCACTAAAAAATCATTTCTTTGTAAGTTTCAGTAATGAACGCTGTAGAATTGATAAAAAAGAAAAGAGATGGTAAGGCTTTCAGTACTGATGAAATAAGCTTTCTGATTAATCATTATACTACCGGACACATTCCCGACTACCAGTTTTCCGCCCTCCTGATGGCTATACTTTTAAAAGGAATGACTGTGTCCGAAACAGCAGCACTTACAAATTCAATGCTGATCAGCGGAAAAATTATTAATCTTTCTTCATTGAAGGGGAATAAAGTTGATAAACATTCTACCGGTGGTGTTGGAGATAAAACATCACTGATTATTGCCCCGATTGTAGCTTCTGCCGGGATTTATGTCCCGATGATTTCCGGAAGAGGTCTTGGACACACCGGTGGAACTCTCGATAAGCTTGAATCAATCCCTGGGTTCAGAACAGATTTAAGTTTATCTGAATCTAAAAAAGTTTTGAAAAAATGTGGATCAGTATTAATCGGACAAACAAAAGAAATTGCACCGGCAGATAAACTTATTTACTCACTCAGAGATGTAACTGCAACTGTTGAATCAATTCCGTTAATAACAGCCAGCATTATGAGTAAAAAACTTGCAGAAGGAATTGACGGACTGGTGCTTGATATTAAAACCGGTAGCGGTGCTTTTATGAAAAGTCAAAAGGATTCAATTAGACTTACAAATTCATTAATTCAAACTGCGAAGTCATTCAATAAAAAAGTAATCGCCTTTATAACAGATATGAATCAACCATTAGGAAACTACATTGGTAACTGGCTGGAAGTCTATGAATCAATCCGGGTTCTCAACGGAAAGATTAAAAATGATTTATATGCTTTAGCTATAAAACTAGCTGGTGCAATGATTTATCTTGGTAAGAAAGCAAAATCCCTTCAAGAGGGTGAGTGTATTGCCAAACAAAAAATTGAAAGTGGTGAGGCATTTAAAAAGTTTCTGGAAATTGTGAACCTCCAGGGTGGAAATGTGAATTATATTATTAATCCTGAAAAATACCCCAGATCAAGATTTGTAAAGAAAGTCCATTCCGTTAAAAATGGTTTTATATATGAGATGAACACATACCAGATCGGAATGGTATCGCTTGAGCTGGGTGCCGGGAGAAGAACAAAAGACGATGTCATAGATCATAAAGCAGGAATCATTCTATATAAAAAGATCGGTGATGATGTTAAAAATGGTGATATCATTTGTGAGCTTCGCTCAGATTCTAACTCCAAAATTACGTTAGCAGAGCAAATGATAATTGAGTCATTAAAATTTTCAAAAACAAAACCATCAATACCCAAACTGATTAAAAAAGTCATCAAATAAAGAATGAAATTAATTTATAAATCTTAATAAAGGAGAGTATAGCTATGTTATTTATCATCGCCTTGATTGCCGCTGCAGTTGCCTTTTTTGTTTACAAGAATGCAAAAAAGAGATTTCAAAAGTCAGAAACTACATTTGCAATAATGGGTTTTATCGTTGCGCTACTAATCGCATTTATGCAATTCTTTACTGTCATTCCCGCCGGACACACCGGTGTTATAGATTTCCTGGGGTATGTAAGTGATAACACTTTAAAGCCCGGAGTGAACATGGTTAATCCGATAGCAAACGTCGAAAAGATGAGTATAAAAACTCAGGAGCTAAAAGAGATGATGAATGTACCATCACAGGAAGGTTTGGGAGTTGAATTAGAAATTAGTTTGTTGTTCAAACTTAATTCAGAAAAGGCTAACGAAATTTATAAAACAGTAGGACCTAATTATGTGGAAATTATTCTAACTCCACAATTCAGGTCAGTAGTTCGCGGTGTGACTGCTCGCTATGAAGCTAAAGCCCTATACACAGCTTCAAGAGAGAAACTGGCTGGTGAAATTGTTACCGAATTGGAAAAGCTGGTTGGTCCACGCGGTATTACTGTTGAACAAGCAGCACTAAGACAAATCAAGCTTCCCTCCCGGTTAACTCAATCTATCGAAGAAAAGTTACAGGCAGAACAGGAAAGTCAGAGAATGGCATTCATCTTACTAAAAGAAGAGCAGGAAGCCGATCGAAAAAGAATTGAAGCAAAAGGTATTGCAGATTTTCAGGATATAGTTTCCAAAGGAATTAGTGACCAGCTGTTAAAATGGAAGGGCATTGAAGCAACCGAAAAGCTGGCCAATTCGCAAAATACAAAGGTTGTGATCATCGGTTCAGGAAAGGATGGCCTCCCACTTATTCTTGGCTCAGATAAATAGTTGTATTCGGAGAAATACTATTACTTTGTTCTGAAAGCGATCTATTCGTATTTTTGAACTCACAAGTCAGAAAAACGAATAGAATAAAATGATATCAGGCATCCATACTATAAATATACTACTGCCTCTCTTCTATTTTTTAACACTGGTAGTGTATTTCTACGATTTCCTTAAGGGGGAAAAGAAACTGGTAAATGTTAAACGGGTTTTTTTATTTATTACTCTTTTCCTTCATTTAATTTATATCGTGCTTCGTACAATCGCCTTTGATCATCCACCGATAACAAATGTATTTGAGATTTTTACAATTCTTGCAATCACAATCAGCTTCTCCTATTTTCTAGTTGAATTGGTTTCAGATATTCGTGGCACAGGACCTTTCATAATAATTCTACCTTTAATATTTCAATTAATATCATCACTGTTTATCCAGGATTTAACTGTGGTGAAAGAAGTGCTGAGAAGTAACCTCCTTGGTATTCATGTTATCAGCGCACTGCTTGGTTATTCGGGGTTTACAATTTCTGCAGTCTACGGATTTCTATATTTAGTATTATATAAAGATATCAAGCTCAATAAGTTTGGATTGATCTTCAACCGCCTTCCAAATCTTGAAGTACTTGAAAGACTGAGTCTCTATTCTGCAGTTATTGGATTTATTGCTCTGACCATCGCTATAATAATTGGTATTATCTGGCTGCCTATAGCATTCCCCAGTTTCTCGTACCTTGATCCGAAATTAGTTGGTTCCACTCTTGTTTGGCTGCTTTATGCTGGAGGTATAACAAGCAAAGTAATGGGCAAATGGCGAGGCAAAAAACTTGTTATCCTATCTATTTCCGGATTTATAGTTGCGATCATTTCAACTATTCTTTCAAACTTTTTAGCACAAAGTTTTCATTCCTTCTATTAAGAGTATATGAATTTAATTGCAATATCAATAAATCACAGAACTGCTCCTGTTGACCTGAGAGAAGCAGTTTATCTGAAGGAAGATGAAATTCGCCCGTTCATCAACTTTGCAAAAGAAAATCAGATAAAAGAAGGATTGATTTTATCAACTTGTAACCGAACTGAAATATTCGGCATACCAAACAGCAATGAAACAAATCATGAAAAATTTCAAAGTCTTCTTTTGAACTTCAAACCATCGCAAAATATTACCGAACAACATTTTCAAAATTATGTTTCGAGAGACGCAATAAAACATTTGTTTTTTGTTGCTACTGGAATTGATTCTTTACTTATTGGTGATAACCAGGTTTTCAAACAGGTTAAGGACTCATTTCAAATTGCTGAAGAGACTGAATTTGCCGGTTACATAATGCACAGAATTTTTGATGCCGCAATCAGAACCGGTAAAAGAGCAATTTCCGAAACTTCAATAAGTGAAGGCGCTGTAACTGTTAGCTATGCTGCAGTTCAGTTGACTGAAAAGATTTTTTCAAACTTAAGTAAGAAATCAGCACTTGTTATTGGAACCGGAGAAACCGGAGAGATAGCTGCAAAACATCTTTCTGAAAGAGGAATTGGCAATCTTACCGTTACAAACAGAACACAGGAAAAAGCCGAAAACCTTGCTCAAAAACTAAATGCGAAAGTAATTCCCTTCACGGAGTTCAGAGAATCAATCCACAAGTTCGATATAATAATAAGTGCAACGGCTTCACCCGAAATTCTTGTTAACAAAAATGACGTTAAGGCTGCATTAAAGAAGCGAAGCAACAACCCGATGATACTGATGGATATTGCCATTCCTCGCGACATTGATCCGGAAACGAAAAAAATTGATTATGTCTTCTATCATGACCTTGATTCACTCAATATAATTGTTGAGCAAAATCTGACGAAAAGAAAATCGGAAATTCCGAAAGTCGAAAAAATTATTGAAGAAGAGCTTGAGAATTTCTGGGAATGGTATAACTCGCTTCAGGCGGCGCCCGCAATTAAAGACCTCCGGGATTTTTTTGAAGATATACGAAACAAAGAGGTAGAAAAAAACAAAAACAAATTTGCAACAGAAGATCAGGAGAAACTTGACATTGTTACGAAGCGAATAATAAACAAAATCCTCCACCATCCAACTATTGAACTACGCAAAGCAGATGATTCAACTGGTTCGGGGGATTCTGCAACCAAGATTGGAATCATAAGAGATCTATTTGGAATTAATTCCAGAAAAAAATCAGAGAAAGATTAGGGCACTATTTTGAAACAAAAAATCATCATCGGTTCAAGGGGAAGTGAACTTGCACTCTGGCAGGCAAACTTTGTTAAGAAAGAGCTAGAAAAGAAAAACAAGAATGTTGCTGTTGAAATTAAAATCATCAAAACCAAGGGAGACAAAATTCTCGATGTGGCTCTTTCAAAAATCGGCGATAAAAGCTTGTTCACTAAAGAACTGGAAATAGAGCTTATCAACAAAAACATTGATCTCGCTGTTCATAGCCTGAAGGATTTGCAGACTGAAATTCCCAAAGGATTGAAACTTGCCGCAGTAACTAAAAGACACAATGTTCAGGATGTTCTTATCGCCAGGAAAAAAGGAACAACAATTTTGAATTTGCCTGATGGTGCAACAATTGCTACGGGATCATTAAGGAGAAAATGCCAGATCCTGCACCTCCGACCTGATTTTAATATAGTTGACTTAAGAGGAAATGTTCCATCCCGGATAAAAAAATTTATGGAATCTGATTGGGATGCAATTATCCTTGCAAGAGCCGGTGTTGAAAGATTAAAACTGAATAAGTACATCTCATCAATAATTAAAACAGATGTAATTCTTCCGGCAGTTGGGCAAGGTGCATTAGGAATTGAAACCAGAGCCGATAACAAAATTGTAAATGATATAGTCAAATCAATTCATCACGAGGATACTTATAAAGCAGTTTTGGCTGAGCGCGTTTTACTAAAAGCTCTTGAGGGCGGCTGCCAGGTTCCTATTGGTGCATTCGCGGATATAAAACAGAATGGACTATTTATCGACGCATTAGTTGGTTCACTCGATGGCAGTTTAACTTTCCGTAAAAAAATTCGTGGAAGCAAATACAATCCCGAAAAGCTTGGCAGAGAACTCGCAAAAGATCTTCTTAAAGCAGGCGCTAAAATTATTTTAGATGAAATTTATAGAACCACGAGGGTAAAATGATGAAAAATAATTCTTTGAAAATTTCACTACTTATTGCAATGATAATCCTGGTGGGTATTGCTGTTCTAACATCCTGTAAATGCAGAGCTTGTGATGACCAGGAACAAGCAACTGTGCCAATTGAAGTTTTAGCAAAGGCAGATTCTTTCATAGTTGCATCTACCAGCAAAGAATTTTTCGATAAATATATAACGGCAGACTTTTATAGAACAAAGCACACTCCACCTTATTATGAAATTGCTTATAAGTTTTTTATGCCGGAAAAACCATACGTGGATGCAATAATAAAATTTACAGTTGATTCTATTGGGAATGTGATGAAGAACCGTGATATAATAGGTATTCCCAGATGTAAAAATTTTCCTGAGGAATGTGAATTCAATATAGATGAGCAAAAAGCCAGACAAATTGCCAGCGATATGGAGCTTAAAGAAGGAATAAGGAAATGGGAAGCTGGTTTTCTCTGGGATTTTAAACTTCAAAGGTACGTTTGGAAAATAATATCAACATTAAACGAATTCGGAGATGAAGATAATTATAAAGCCACAGGTCAGGAGATGGTCATTGATCCT
>MHAF01000114.1:0-219 GCA_001802865.1 Ignavibacteria bacterium RBG_16_34_14 | reverse complement strand
GGAGAAGTAATTGCGCTGAATGATTGGAGAGTTAATTAATTAACAGCAATGTTAAAAGAAAAGCGTGAAATAAAACGAGAAAGGAAAAGAGAAAAAATTCTCAATGCTGCGGCTGAACTCTTTTCTACCAAGCACTATCACGAAGTAATGATGGATGATGTTGCGAAATTAATTTCTGTTGCCAAAGGAACTGTCTACAATTATTTCACCTCCAAGGAA
>MHAF01000113.1 GCA_001802865.1 Ignavibacteria bacterium RBG_16_34_14 | reverse complement strand
AACAATGAATGCAGTTGCAACTGCAATGGGATTAAAGCTTGATGAAGGAATTGTTACTGCAGAAGGAGATCTTGATTTCCGCGGAACGCTTGGGGTTTCTAAAGAAGCTCCTGTCGGCTTTCAGAAAATAAAACTCCGGTTTGACCTTATGACAAATGCATCAGGAGAAGAGATTAAATCTTTAATTAAACTTACTGAAAGATATTGTGTTGTTCTGCAGACTTTAAGAGGGATACCAGAGATAAAAATTTCTAATTCTAAAACATAAATTTCTAATGAAAAGAAATCAAAATATTGATACACAGAAGCATTTAATGAAAATGGAATTGGGAAGCGGTCTCAGGTGGTTAAGGTTGAGTGAAAATCTAAGTATGAATTTTTATCCGGTTCTTATATCACTTAAAAAAATGTTTATCTTAGTATCATAATATTCAACAATTTATAATTAAATGACTTCTATTGCGGATTTATTTACTGATGAAAAAATAGTAGCAAGAATTAAAAATAAACTTCCCAAACTTTTTCATATTGCTGATTTGGAAAGTCAAAGGGCGGGCAAAATAGGAATGGAAGTTGGTTCAATTAGAGAACGTATTATAGTTTCTTTACTCATTTATAAGTTTGGTGAAGAAAATGTAGAAACGGCTATTCCTATTACTGAACCTGAAGTTGATGTTAGACTATTTGGAAAGCCAATTTCAATAAAAACCAGAAGTGGCAGTGGTTTTTCTGGTGTAAAATTAATTTGGACTGTAGATGCACAGAATGCCAAAGAATTTTTATATAAATATATACCATCTTGTGATATGATATTTGTTCAAATTAATTGGAAGAATAAAGGCTTTTTGTTTTATTTTCCTCTTGAAGTTCAGTTAGAAATATTTGAATCTATAGGCAGAGATAACTACATTAAACTACCAAGTTTAGGAACAAATCCAAGAGGTGTTGAGATAACTTCCAAAGCTTTACAAACTTTAGTAATGAACAAAGATTCTTTTAAAATTGAGATAGATTGGCAAAAAGAAGATTTAAAATTTAATAGTTTCAAAAGATGGGTTGATTTATGGGCTCAAGATTAAAAATAATTAAAAATGGAACTGTAACTAGTTCTTTCGGAAGTCCTGGAAGGATTAATCACGATTCCTCACAATTTTATAATTCAAGATTGTATGAAGGTTTAATAAATGATGAAAATGTCAAACATATTGAAAATAAAATTCCATTAGAATTTTTAAACAAACACTTTTGTCATTCAAGCGAACAGATGAATGAATTACCTGATAATTCAGTTCACATAATGATAACCTCACCGCCTTACAATGTTACGAAAGAATATGACAATAACCTGAACCTTGAAGAATATTTGATTTTATTAAAAAATGTATGGAAGGAAACGTACCGTGTTTTGGTTTCAGGCGGTCGTGCTTGTATAAATGTAGCAAATCTTGGTAGAAAACCTTACATCCCACTTCACAGTTATATTATAAAAGATATGCTTGAGATTGGTTTTTATATGCGCGGAGAAATTATTTGGAATAAAGCCTCAAGTGCAAGTCCATCAACAGCTTGGGGTAGTTGGTTATCTGCTGCGAATCCGGTTTTGAGAGATATTCATGAATACGTTTTAATTTTTTCTAAGGATACCTTTACCCATAACCGTAAAGGGAAAGAGAGCACAATTACAAAAGAAGAATTTTTAGAGTGGACAAAAAGCGTTTGGACATTTCCTGCTGTATCTGCAAAAATGATTGGCCATCCTGCCCCATTTCCAGAAGAGCTTCCTCATCGTTTAATTAAATTATACTCATACAAACATGATGTAATTCTTGATCCGTTTTTAGGTAGTGGAACTACAAGTTTATCAGCAGTAAAGAATGACCGTAATTACACTGGTTATGATACTAACGCAAAGTATGTAGAGTTAGCAAACAGGAGAGTAGCAGAATATAAGAATCAAATAAAGCTATTTTAAGGGGAATTAATAATCAATCAATTTTAACTGTTTATCTTTATTGTTCTTTGTTGAAATATCAATTTAAACCTGCTGCCTTTTCCATTTACAGTGGAGACATCAATAGAGACATAATTCATTTCGCATAATTTTTTTCAAATACCTGGAGTTGTAAAATTTTACAAATCTATTGTTCCTAAAAGTAATATAGTTTAAGTTTCAAAGGAATTTTGAGTATCGTTCTATATTAATTATTTTGAATAAATTTTAATGGGAGGCTAAAATGGCAAAAGCTTTTACAGTAGCATCGTGGAATGTTGAACATTTCAAAAACAATCCTGTGCGTATTGATCTTGTTATTCAATTTATGAAAGAGCAAAACCCTGATCTGTTTGCTCTTTATGAAGTAGAGAGTTCGGAAGTTTATACCACCCTTGTTTCAAAAATGCCTAATTATCATTTCCATATAACTGAAGGACCTCAGACACAGGAAATACTGGTTGGTGTAAAAAAAACACTAACAGCTTTCTTTACCCAGAAAGTAGAGTTTAAATCAGGTAATACTTATTTAAGACCTGGTGCACTTTTAACAGTCAGATTTTCTGGTAAAGATTATCCGATTCTTTTTCTTCACACAAAAAGCAGCACTAAACCAATAGGGCTTGGTTTACGTGATGATATGTTTGAACGTGCTTTTAAATTCAAAAAGTATCTGGACAAGATATCTCAGCAGGCAAATCAGGTCCCTGCTAATTTCATTTTTCTTGGGGATTTAAATACAATGGGTATGAAATATCCATTCAAGCGTGAGATAATTGTTGATTATGAATTACAAAAATTAGACATAGGTGCACAAAGATCAAAAATGCGCCGGCTAAGTAAGAATCAACTACATACCTGGTGGAATGGCCCGGGAAAATATCCACCCAGCAATCTTGATCATGTAATTGCATCAAACCAGTTAAAGTTCAAAAAGTTTAATGGAACTGAGATTGATGTAAGAGGCTGGCCAAAGAAAAATACCGATCAGGAGAAAGTAGATTGGATTAAAAAATATTCAGATCACGGTCTCCTGTTTTTTCAGGTAGAGAAAAGCTAATTTAATAAAGCAGTTTAACAATCTATTGAATTTAGAAGTCTTTACTAATGGGATGGATTATAGGTTAAGCGGAATACTATTCTGAAAATAATTTACAAAAACTAAAATTACTACATCCACTTCTTCTCCATTCTTTTTGGTTCAAGAGGTTTAAAAATGAATATAGAAAAGGATTAAATCTGTTTGGCTAAATCCTCGCAATCTTATAATTCTTAAAAGCAAAATAGATTTCCTTTATTAAAGTTCTGGCAACTGCAGCTGTTGGAACAGCAAGCAGCATTCCCAGGACACCAAATAACTGGCTCCCGGAAATTATCAGAAGAATTATAATAATAGGATGCATATCTACACTTTTTGCAAAAACAAAAGGCTGTACAAAACCATTATCAAGAGTATATATAATAGAGAGAACAATGATGATGTAAGGAATATGAGATGCATTGCCATATTGAATGATTGAAATTATTGCTGCAGGAATACCTCCGATGATTGGTCCGAGATAAGGAACTAAATGACCTAATCCGGCAATCAATCCTAAAGGCAGGGCGTTCTCAATCCCTATAAAGTAAAAACCTAATCCGCAGAAAGTACCAACAAAGGTTGCATCAAATATCCATGCTCTTACAAACCTGCCGATCTGCACACTTACTTTTTTTACGATGTAATATGACATTTCAAAATATTTATTAGGCATTATATGGAGAATTCCTTGCACGATATTTCTGCTGTCTTTAAGTAAAAAGAAGGTAATGAAAGGTACAATAACAAGAATAGCAGCTATAGAAAAAATACTTGAAAGTAAGATTGAAATTGAATTAAATGGATTTTTTATTAAGTTCTTAATAAAACCATTGACAGACTTTGAAAGCTCTCCTGCGGGAAACGAGGGAATAAAAGCCTGAATTTCTTTTTCAATATTATTCAACTCATCATTGATATCGAACTCATGCAAGGTTTCCAAAAGTTGGTTCATCTGGTATGAGAATTTCGGAATAATGAACGATAAACCAACGTAAACAAATAAACTCACACCTATAAAAATAAATAGTGTAGAAGCTAACCTGTTAAAACCTTCCTGCTCAAGCATTGTAACAAGAGGATCAAATATAAATGCAAGTAAAATGGATATAGCAAGGATTATAATAATATCTGAAAGGAGATAAGTAAGGTATAAAATAATAAATATTGAAAAAGCCCAAAGAATTATTTTTGATAGCCGCTTAAAAGTAAAGTCTGTCATTGAGTTAATTCCTATAAAAGTTCTCAGCCAAAGGCTGATCCGTCTCTGGCAGAAAGTTTAAGAATAAACCTGCCCGATAACAATCGGGTTCAAGTTCAGGTATTTACTGATTCTACTCTTCTAACACCCGGAACTTCTCTAAGTAAAGCTCTTTCGATACCTGCTCTCAATGTCATAACAGAAAGAGGACAAATTTCGCAGGCACCGGTAAGTCTTACCTTAACAATACCGTCTTCAGTTACATCAATAAGTTCAACACCACCTTTTTCTGCCTGCAGGTATGGTCTGATCTTATCTAACGCTTTTAAAATTTCTTCTTTCATCTCTGAAATTTTTTAATCTTGCTTTTGAACTTATATTAAAGTTCATTCTTCGTCATCCAGCAATATTTCTACTTTAGAAGAAGCATTTAGATTTATAAGATTAATCTGTTCTGCAAGATTTCTTGAAATACCGGTAATGATATCTGAATATTCTGTATCCGGTAAATCAAAAACAATTGGAACTCCTTTATCTCCTCCAATTCTTATACGTGAATCAATCGGTATTCCACCAAGGAAAGGGATATTTAAATCTTTTGAAAGCTGCTCGCCACCGCCAAATCCAAAAATATCATACTTCTTTCCTGTATCAGGTGCAAGAAAGTAGCTCATATTTTCAACAACCCCTGCAACCGGAACATTAACACGGTTAAACATCTTCAATGCTTTTCTTGCATCAATCAAAGAAACTTCTTGGGGAGTAGTTACAATAACTACACCTGTAAGCGGAATAGTTTGTACAAGTGTTAATTGAATATCACCTGTACCGGGAGGCATATCAAATACAAGGTAATCAAGTTCTCCCCAGTTTACATCAGACATAAATTGTTTAATTGCACCGCTTGCCATAGGTCCACGCCAAATTACCGGTGCATCATCATCAATAAGAAAGCCGATTGAGATCAATTTAATTCCGTAATTTTCAACAGGCTGCATTACAACTTTATCCTCTTTCTGGAATATCTTCGGTTTTTCTTTAATACCAAGCATAAGAGGAATACTTGGACCATAAATATCTGCATCTATTAATCCAACATTGGCTCCATCTTTAGCAAGAGCAACAGCAAGATTAACTGCAACTGTACTTTTACCAACGCCGCCTTTACCGCTTGCAACCGCAACTGTATTTTTAACTCCTGGTAATAAAGCATCTTTTCTTTTATCTGTATGAGAAGAGATTTTAGCCAGGATGTTTAATTTTACGTCAGATAATTCAGGAAAGTCTTCTTTAATTGCTTTTGTAATTTTGGATTTTAATTCATCATTAACTGAAGTCTGTGGAATTGAAAGTGAAAGATCAATATCGAGGTCATTCTCTTTTATTTCAAAATTCTTTATCGAATTAAGTATAAGGTGATTTTTATCAATACGTTCATCATCAACTTTTTTTATAGAATTTAGTATCCCGCTTTTAGTTAAACCAATCATTCGCAACCTTTACTTTAATTAATCGTTCCTGTTGAAATTAGCAAAATTATAGGTAAAATTGAATTGAGATTTTTCTGATAGCTTAAGTATTTATATTAATTTGTTATTCCCGCGAAAGCGGGAATCTAATGAGATTCCGGATCTCAACTATATTTCGTCCGGAATGACAAAAAATTTATCTCATCGCCGAAGGTTTTGTTTTAGAATACCCCGCAGATGATCTTACTGCATAATCCATAAGCCATTCCTGTGAGTTAATTTTTTTATCCTCATCTTTGGAATCATATCTTATATAATTCATATCCGGCTGGAGCTCTCTTCCTTTTACATTATCTTTTATAGAAACATTAAGAAGGCTTTTTATTAATTCACTTTTTATTTTTGGATCTTCAACCGGCCAGGCAATTTCGACTCTCCTGTCTAAGTTTCTCTGCATAAAATCAGCACTGCTTAAATAAATTTCTTCATTTCCATTATTATAGAAATATAAAACCCTGCTGTGCTCAAGATATCTTCCAACAATGCTAATAACCCGGATGTTTTCGCTTAAGCCAGGAATTTTCGGAATTAAACAGCAAATCCCCCTGATGATTAAATCTATTTTTATCCCTGCATTTGATGCTTCATAAAGTGCTGCAATCAAAGTTGGATCAACAAGAGAATTCAGCTTTAGAATTATTTTACCTTTACCGCCTGCTTTAACGTTATTGACTTCCCTCAATATCATTTCAAGAAATTTTTCCCGCATATTAATTGGAGCAACAATAAGTTTTTTGAAATCAGTTTGTTTTGAATATCCGGTTAAATAATTAAAAACATCAGTAACATCAGCACAGATTTCCTGGTTATTAGTAAAATACCCCAGATCGGTATAAATTTTTGAAGTTGTTACATTATAATTTCCGTTAGACATATGCACATACCTGTTAACGCCATCCGACTCCCGTCTTACTACAAGTGTCATCTTAGCGTGAGTTTTCAAACCAACCAAACCATAAACAACATGTACTCCAACTTTTTCAAGCTCTCTTGCCCAGAAGATATTATTCTCTTCATCAAATCTTGCTTTAAGCTCAACAAGTACTGCAACCTGCTTTCCTCTTTCAGCAGCTTCAATAAGATATTCTATTATTGGAGATGTTGAACCAACCCGGTACAATGTCTGCTTTATAGCTAGAACATCGGGATCGCGGGAAGCCTGTTTTATAAATTCAATTACAGGTGCAAAAGAATGATAAGGATGATGAAGAAGAATATCTCTCTGCTTAATTGTACTAAAAAAATCCTCCTCCTCTTCAAATACTTTTGGAATAACAGGATAATACGGCTTTGATTTTAACTGGTGCAATGGGAGATCATATAATGTCATTACATCACTAAGCCCTAAAGGACCTTCAAGCACATGAACATCTTCTTTTTTTATTTGAAGGTTTTCAATTAAAGTATCGAGCATAAAGTCGGGCATTTTGCTTGCTACTTCTAATCTTACTACACTGCCGAATCTTCTTTGCCTGATATTCTCTTCAATTACACTTAAAAGATCATCGGCTTCATCTTCCTGCAATTCAATATCTGTATCCCTTGTAATTCTGAAACGGTGAGCTTCAAGAATTTCCATTCCCGGGAAAAGCATAGAAAGATTTGCTTTTATAAGATCACCAAGCCAGATGAATTTTGCACTGAAATGTCCATTTGTCTGCAGCTTTTTACCCGGATTAATTATTGAATCAATCTGCATTAATCTTGGAAGAATATTTGGAACTTTAACCCTTGCAAAATGATTTTCACCATTTGGCTTTCTGACAAGTATTGCAAGACTTAAGCTTAAGTTTGAAATGTAAGGAAATGGTCTTCCGGGATCGAAAGCAAGTGGAGTAAGAACAGGAAAAATTTCTTTCCTGAAATACTCTTTAAGCTTTTCCTTTTCCTCATCAGTTAAATCTTCATATTCGGCAATTTCAATGTTATTTTCTCTAAGAGCAGGAACGATTTCATTTTGCCATAAATCCAAAGTGGTTTTTAGCATGGGCATAATCATCTTTTCAGTTTTTTGAAGCTGCTCTGAAGGAGTTAATCCATCGATTGTTGGCTCAAGAACATTTGATGCAATCTGTTCTTTAAGACCAGCAACACGGATCATGTAAAATTCATCCAGGTTTGAATGAAAAATTGAAAGGAACTTAATTTTTTCCAGCAATAGCTGTTCAGGATCAAGTGCTTCATCAAGTACACGGCGGTTAAATTCTACCCAGCTTAAATCCCTGTTAAAGAAGTTTTTAGGGTCATTATATTTTTTTAGAAGTTCTTTGCCGACCATTTTAATATTCTCTGCTATAAGTTGCTTTGTTTTTAATAATTGGCTTAAATATAAGTTTTTTTGAGTATTAAATTAAAGGTATATAGTACTGGAAATGAAGGAATACCCTTTATACCTGTAAAATTAAACTCCCTGTGATTATCCCGCTTTGTTTTTTTTCTTTGAAAGGATATTTTACAATAATCCTTTTCTCTCCGAATAAATTTAAAGGAATTAAAATGAATAAAATAACTTTTGCCCGGATTTTTGGTGGTGTGATAATCCTGTTTGTTCTTGCTATTCTTATATCTCTTTTCATGGGCTTCCGGCTTTTTAGCTCGGCTGGTTTTATTCCACCTTCTCTTTACGGCGAATGGTCAAACGGATTAATTGCACTTCACAACTTCTCAGATTTTTTTATCTGGGCATCATATTTAGTAATACCAATTGTACTTATAAAATTTGCAAACAAACGTGCACACGAACTTCCTTTCCCTCATCTTTTCTGGTTATTTGGATTGTTCATTGTTGCATGCGGAACAACTCATTTGATAGATATAATTTTATTTTATGAGCCGGTATACAGGCTTTCAGGTGTGGTAAAATTATTTACTGCTGCTGCCAGTATTGGAACTGTTTTTGCCCTGGTTAAAGTTATTCCTTCAGCATTGTTTTTGAAAAGTCCTGAAACTATGCTAATAGAAATTAATGAAAGAAAAATAGTTGAGCGGCAGTTAAGGGAAAGAGAAAAACAACTTTCAGATGCTCAAAAAATTGCAATGATAGGTAGCTGGAGATGGGAAATTGAAAGTGATATAGTTGCCTGGTCTGATGAGCTTTACAGGATTTTTGGTAAACCACAAAACCAGCCTGTTAATTATGAATCATATATCCATTCTGTTCATCCTGATGACAGGGAGAATACAATGGAAATGATTGCAAGAGCTATTCAAATAAAAAAACCTTTTGATTTCTTTGAAAAAATTATTCGTCCTGATGGTGTTGTGAGAATATTGCATTCCCGTGGAGAAGTAATAACTGATTCTGAAGGAAAACCAATAAGAATGATTGGAACATGCCAGGATGTTACTACAGCAAAAGAACAAGAGGAAGAATTAAGACGTACTAAAGATGAGCTTGAAATAAGAGTTAAAGAGAGAACTCAGGAATTACTAAAAATTAATGAAGAGCTTCAGAAAGAAATTATGGAAAGAAAAAAAGCAATTGAAAATACCGAAGCTGCTTTGAGAGAAAAAGAGATACTGATTAAGGAAGTACACCATAGAGTAAAAAATAATCTTCAGATTATCTCAAGCCTTATCAGTCTCCAATCTAACCAAATTAAGGATAAAGAGATGGGTCATTTCTTTGAACAGACAAAAAACAGGATAAAATCCATAGCTTTAGTTCATGAAAAACTTTATAAATCCCGCGATCTCTCAAGCATTAATTGTGAAGAATATCTAAACGAACTGATTAACAATGTTTATGAAACAATTAAAACTGAAAGTTCAAATGTATTTTTAAGAATTGAAATAGAAAAAATTTTTATATCAATTGATTTTGCCATTTCGCTTGCATTAATAATTAATGAATTAGCATCCAATTCGTTAAAATATGCTTTTCCCAATAATAGAAAAGGTCAGATTTACGTTTCCTTAAAGCAGGAAGATGAAGCAAAGTTTATTCTGGTTTTAAGAGACGATGGTGTAGGTTTCACAAAAGAAGTTAATCTAAATAACACAAACACATTAGGACTGCGATTGGTTAATGTACTGGTAGAACAACTTGGAGGAAC
Source organism: Ignavibacteria bacterium RBG_16_34_14 (assembly GCA_001802865.1). Classification (GTDB taxonomy): domain Bacteria; phylum Bacteroidota; class Ignavibacteria; order Ignavibacteriales; family Ignavibacteriaceae; genus RBG-16-34-14. The sequence continues at coordinate 3,286 of MHAF01000113.1, read as the reverse complement.
AATTTCGGTTAATAATTCAAAAGGAACGGAATACATTATTACACTATCAAACCTTGTGTAATTAATAGACTAATGCTGAAATGCTTCGAATAGATTGTTTGAAAAGTTTGGCTGCAGGAATTGGAAAAATCTACCTAATGCTTCTGGAAGCAAAGGAACGAAAATTTTTGCAGTACTTCAATTATAAAATCTATAATAGTTACTTTTTATTTCTGATCTTCATAACCCAGGGTTTTTCTCAAAACCATTCCAATCTTGTAAATCTTAATAAAGATCAATTCAAAATAGATTATTTATTCAATAAAAATCTCTTGCAAAATGAAAGATCTGATTTCTCTATTTGATCCGAATCTATTGCGCATACGTTAAGCTCTCCTTTTCGCTGGGATTCACAAGATTTGTTAATATTTTGTGGATTTACAGCAGCTACAACTGCATCTTTCCTGCTTGATGAGGAAGCAAGAGTGGTAATGGTGAAGAATCAGGATAAGGTATATGATCGTTTAGCTCCAATTGGGTTTTCATATGGTGCACCCCAATATGCGGTTCCAGGTGTTATTGGGATTTACTTAACTGGTTTGATTTCTAAAAATGAGTGGCTGCATCAAACTGGTTTAATGATGACAGAATCGTTAATTGTAATAGGGATCATACAAATTCCTGCAAGAATAATAGCAGGGAGATCCCGCCCCCTTACAGGAGAGAAAAATTCATCGTTTAAATTGTTTGAAGGTTCAGAACAGTTAAAGAGTTCGTTTATATCTGGTCATTCAGCTATTGCATTTTCATTATCAACTATTCTTGCAGAACAGATTGATAATACATGGGCATCAATAGGTTTATATGCTTTTGCATCACTTACACCACTTTCTCGATTATTTGAAGACAAGCATTGGTTTTCTGATACTGTGATTGGTTCAGCGATGGGTTTTTTTATTGCAAATACCATAATTAATTACCACAAAAAAATTGAAAAGAAGGAAGATAAAGTATTATTAATTCCGTCAATGAATGGTGTTTCTTTCTATTATAAGTTTTAAGCCTCTTAAAAAACGCTGGCAGGATGTTAAAGAATTAAATTGAAGCCGGTATTTATTATCTAAGCACTTCAAAATCCCAATTTCTCATCAATTAATTTTCATTGAAAAAACTTCATTTTAACTCTATATTATACCTCCGATTTATAATAAAATATTAAAACCTCAGAATTTTCCTATTTGTAAAACAGAATTATTTGCGCAAGCTCTTCAAATATATCATCTCCAAAGAAATAATACTCAGCTTATTTTTTTTATTGCTGACACTTGTTATTTATTCCATATTGCGTTTCGGATTTCTTATAGCAAATTACTTTTATTTTGATAGCCTAAACAGTTCAGATATAGCACTGAGTTTTATAAAAGGGATTCGTTTCGATCTCGCTGCAATTGTAATGATAAATCTTCCCGTCATGTTACTTTTAAATCTTCCACTTGATCTAAGAAAGAAGAAATGGTTTCGACTCACTATATTCTTTCTGTTCTTCGTAATTAATTTAACAGCAATTACTCTTAATATTGCTGATTACGGTTACTTTCCGACAATCGAAAGAAGATTGCTTTGGGAACCATATACAATGCTTCCGGATATTATAAGAATGATCCCCGGGTTAATTTCCAACCATTATGTGTTATTTATAAGTTTTATTATTGCCTGCTGTGGTTTTTTCTTACTGACAAGATTTTTTTATTTAAAGATATATGGGAAACTCAATCTCTCTTTTAATTATTCTTCAGGAATAATTTCTTTCCTGCTGGTAATTTGCTTTAGTATAATTGCAATTCGTGGAGGTCTGCAAATGAAGCCGCTCCGTTTGGCGAATGCTTTTACTTATGGAGAAATAGGTCCTGGATATCTCACACTCAATACCACATATACTGTCGCAATGAGTTATTTCCAAGAGCAGCTTCCTGAATATAAATTTTTATCTGATAAGGAAGCGAATGAAATAGTGCAGAAGATGATAAAAGCAGATGATGAAATAATGCTGGATATATCTTATCCATTTCTCCGCAGAAAATCTCCGAACGGCCAAATGAAAAAAATGAATGTGGTTATTTTCATAATGGAAGGATGGTCAGCATTATTTAATGGAAGTATTACTGGAGAAAAAACTTTCACACCATTTTTTGACAGTCTTGCTTCTAATGGATTGTTGTTTACTAATTATTTTGCGAGCGGGCAGCGTTCCATTGAAGGGATCCCTGCTATTTTAGCTTCATTACCTGCAGTTTATTCTTCTTCAATTATTGGCTCTATCGAAGAAACTAATAAGATAAGAGGGCTTGGATCAATTTTATCTGAACAAGGATATATTACTTCTTTCCATCACGGTGGAACTACAGGCACAATGGGCTTTGACACATTTACAAAAATTGCCGGGTTTATGAAATACTTTGGTAAAGAATCTTATCCTGATTTAAGCGATGATTTAATGAATGACTCGTGGGGAATTCACGACGAACCTTTCTTTCTTGAAACAGAAAAAGTCCTTAGTTCCTTCCAGGAACCATTTTGTGCAGCGATTTTTTCTGTTTCATCTCATGATCCATTTAAGGTTCCCAAAAACAGGATAAGTTTGTTTGAATCGTATAAAGATGAGTCGGATAAGGAGAAAACTTATAGGTATTCCGATTTCAGCCTCCGGCAATTTTTCAAAAAGGCATCCTCTGAACCTTGGTTTAAAAATACACTGTTTATTATAACTGCCGACCACACTCTTTATACTGCCCGGACTGGTTTTTATACTTCTTTTCATACACCATTATTGATTTATTCACCCTCACTAGTAGCTCCCCGAAAGACAAATAAAGTAGCATCGCATATTGATATACTGCCCACGATACTGGATATTTTAAAAATACCAACCATTCATTCTGCGATGGGATTTTCAGTTTTAGACAGCACTAAAAAAAGGTATGCTTATGTAAAGTATGGGCCATCCTTCGGGATAATTTCTGATGACTACGTTCTTTTTGATGATTTAGAGCACTCTCCACGGATATATAATTACCATTTAGATCCAATGCTAAAAAATGATCTTAGTGCTGAACTAAAAGAAGTTAAAGAAGATTTGAACAAAAAGCTTTATGCATATTTGCAGCAGGTAACTCATTCCATTGGAGAGAATAAAGTTTATAAGTAAACTGATTACATAGAGAATTTTTTAACCTCTCCCTTTTATCCCTCTCCTTGGTAAGGAGAGGGAAAGAGGGTGAGGCTATTATTCTCAAAAAATTATTTTATC
>MHAF01000112.1 GCA_001802865.1 Ignavibacteria bacterium RBG_16_34_14 | reverse complement strand
TGCTACTGTAACTAGTAATATAGCTGTAACTGCAGCTCTAGCTGGGCTGACCTTCTTTACAACGCAAATAGGGGGAATAATTCATTATGGTTTTTTTGGATATTTCAAAGGGCTTATACCTCCGCAAATGCCGGTTGTATTGTTACCTTTAATTATCATTGTTGAGATACTTGGTTTGTTCACCAAACCTTTTGCACTCTGCATTCGTCTTTTTGCAAATATGATTGCTGGTCACGTTGTTATCCTTTCTTTGATAGGATTAATTTTTATTATGCAGACAATTTATGTTGCCCCTGTATCTATTGGTTTTGCTCTATTTATTTATTTACTTGAAATACTTGTTGCATTAATTCAGGCATATATTTTTACAATGCTGTCATCTCTTTTTATAGGGATGGCTGTTCACCAGGAACATTAAACCTTAGAATAATTTAGTAACAAAAACTCAGGAGAAAAAATATGGATTTAGCTTGGTTGGGCGCAGGAATAGGCGCCGGGATTGCAGTAATCGGAGCGGGATTAGGAATTGGTAAACTTGCCGGTTCTGCATTGGAAGCAATGGGAAGACAGCCCGAAGCTGCCGGACCAATAAGAACAGCAATGATTATTGCTGCAGCACTTATTGAAGGTGTTGCTTTCTTTGCTCTGGTCATCTGTATTCTTTTAGCTGTAAAAGCTTAATTAATTTATTCCTTAAAAATGATTGGAATAATAATGCTTAAAGCTTATTTAGCAATAATTGCACTTGCATCAGAAGGCGGCGGAAGTTTGGTTGATGTGAATCCCGGTCTTGTTATCTGGACTGTCATCACTTTCTTGATTCTGCTTTTTGTTCTTAAAAAGATTGCCTGGAAACCTATTCTAACAGCGTTAAATGAAAGAGAGGATGCTATAAAAGAATCTCTTGAAAAAGCTGAAAAGGCAAAAGAAGCAGCACAGAAAATTCTTGAAGAGAATCAGGCTTCTTTGTTAAAAGCAGAAGAGGAATCAAAGAAGATTATTGAACAAAGCAGACAATATGCTCTGAAGCTTAAAGATCAAATGATGAAAGAAAGCAAGGAACAAGCTCAGAAAATTATTGAGGATGCTTCGTCTCAGATTGACCAGAAAAAAGAGGCGGCTTTCAGTGAACTAAAAACAAAAGTTGCTGAGATTGCAATTCAGGCAGCTGAAAAAATATTAAAAGAAAATCTCGATAAGGATTCTAATAAAAAACTTGTTAATAAATACATTGAAGATATAACAAAGAACTAATGGCTGAAACAAAAGTATCAACACGTTATGCAAATTCTCTTCTTGATTTAGCATCAGAGAAAAATAATCTCGGTGAAATATCAAAAGATATGGAGCTTGTTTATACAGCAATTAATTCAAGTAAAGAGTTAAAAAATCTTCTTGAAAGTCCTGTTGTGAAATCTGAAATAAAACAATCTATATTAAGTGAAATCTTTCAGAATAAAATTATTGATGACTCAATTAACTTTATAAAATTTGTTGTTGATAAGAACCGTGAAGATATTCTCGACAGCATAATTGAAAAATTTCTTGATTTGCGGGATGAGAAACTTGGATTAGTAAGAGTTGAAGTGAAAACATCTTTCGATTTTACTGATGAACAAAAAGAGAAATTAAGAAAGAGACTAGAAAATATTCTTAATAAAAAAGCTCATCTTAATTTTATTGTTGATAAAACATTAGTTGGCGGGTTTATTGCAAAAGTTGGCGATACTGTTTATGATGCTTCAATTAAACATCAACTGGAACTTTTAAGGAAAGAATTTTTACAAGGTAGTATTCATCTAAATTAAAAAGAATTTAAAAGGAATGTAAAATGGCTGAAGTAAGACCTGATGAAATATCAGCGATACTTAGAAAACAATTATCCGGCTTTGAAAGTGAAGTAGATATTTATGATGTTGGTACTGTGCTGCAGGTTGGAGATGGTATTGCTCGTGTTTATGGATTATCTAAAGTAATGGCGAGTGAGCTGGTTGAATTTCCGAATGATGTATTTGGAATGGTTCTTAACCTTGAAGAAGACAGTGTTGGCTGCGTTCTTTTTGGCGAGTCAAAATTGGTTAAGGAAGGTGATACTGTTAAAAGAACAAAGAGAGTGGCTTCAGTTCCTATAGGTGAAAATATGCTCGGAAGAGTTGTTAATCCTCTTGGTATTCCTGTGGATGGAAAAGGTTCAATCACCACAGAAAAATATTATCCTATAGAAAGAAAAGCACTTGGTGTTATTCAAAGACAGCCTGTAAAAGAACCAATTCAAACGGGTATTACTGCTATTGATGGTATGATTCCGATTGGACGTGGACAAAGGGAGTTAATAATTGGCGACAGGCAAACCGGAAAAACTGCAGTAGCCATTGATACTATAATCAATCAGAAATATACACATACAAAAGAAGCAGCAGAACTTGGCATTAAGCCTGTTTACTGCATTTATGTTGCTATTGGGCAAAAGAGTTCGACAATAGCACAGGTTGTTGCAAAGCTTAAGGAACATGGTGCTATGGATTATACAACTGTAATTTCAGCATCTGCATCAGAACCATCTCCACTTCAATTCGTCGCTCCTTATGCTGGTGCAAGTTTAGGCGAATACTTTCGTGATAATGGCAAGCACGCACTTGTAATTTATGATGATCTGTCAAAACAGGCGGCTGCTTACAGAGAACTTTCTCTTTTGCTTCGCAGACCTCCCGGACGAGAAGCTTATCCTGGTGATGTTTTTTACCTTCATTCAAGATTGCTTGAGAGAGCATCTAAGCTGAGTGAATCTTTAGGCGGAGGAAGCTTAACTGCATTACCCATTATTGAAACGCAGCAGGGAGACGTTTCTGCTTATATTCCTACAAACGTAATTTCAATTACCGATGGGCAAATTTATCTTGAGTCAAACCTTTTCAATGCTGGAGTTCGACCGGCAATTAACGTTGGTATTTCAGTTTCTCGTGTTGGCGGTAATGCCCAGATTAAAGCTATGAAAAAAGTCGCAGGTACTCTTAAGCTGGATCTGGCTCAATACAGAGAGCTTGAAGCTTTTGCTAAGTTTGGTTCCGATCTTGACAAAGCAACACAAAGAACTTTAGCAAAAGGTGCAAGACTCGTTGAACTTTTAAAGCAGGGACAATATTCTCCTGTTCCTATTGAAAGACAGGTTATTAGTATTTTCCTCGGTACAAATGGATATCTTGATTCAATTCCTGTTTATGATGTTAAAAGATTTGAAAAAGAAATACGGGAATTCGTCGAAGTTAAATACAATAGCATCTATGAAAGTATTAAAAAGGAAAAAGATATTAGTGAACAGACCAAAAATGAAATTAAAAAAGCAGCAGATGAATTCTTAACTATCTTTAAAAAAAGTGCTTGATAAAGAATGGCGACTTTAAGAGACATAAAACTTAGAATCAAAGGGGTTCAGAATACACAGCAGATAACTAAAGCGATGAAAATGGTTGCTGCTGCGAAGTTGAGAAGAGCACAGGAAGGTATTTTAAATGCCCGTCCTTATGCAAGAAAAATTTCTACAATGCTCTCTCACCTGGTAACTGAAGAAGATAAGGTTGAAAATTCTTATATCGCTCCGAGAGAAATAAAGAATCTTGCAGTTGTTGTTGTTACTTCAGACAGAGGACTTTGCGGAGCTTTCAATACTAATATTATTAAAGAATCGGTTAAATATATTGAAAGTTTAAGAAATGAATCACTTAATGCTGTTGCTTACTGTGTTGGTAAGAAGGGATATGATTTTTTTAAAAAGCGAAATTATGATTTAGCGGGTCATACTACCGGTATTTTCAATTTCTTAAAATATGAGTACGTATTGACTGTCTCTAAAAAACTTATAGAAATGTATCTTGACGGAAAAGTTGACAGAGTTATAATTATCTATAATGAATTTAAATCTGTCATTCAGCAGAGAATAGTAACGGAGCAGTTTCTTCCTGTTCCTGTTGAGAAAGAAGAAGGAACTAAAGTAAAGCCAAATTATATTTATGAACCTGACCAGAAATCAATTTTTAATTACCTTCTTCCTAAACATTTAAAAGCTCAAATGTGGAGAATCTTTCTTGAATCAAATGCTGCAGAGCTTGGTGCAAGAATGACTGCAATGGATAACGCAACAACAAATGCGAAGGAGCTTATACGCACACTTCAATTAACATATAACAAAGAACGCCAGGCAGCAATAACTAAAGAAATTCTTGAGATTGTCTCTGGTGCCAATGCTCTTAAGGCTCAGCAATAGATGGTTGATGAAAAAAGATGTTTGAAGAATTATCACTTAAATTAGATACTGCCTTAAAGAAAATTCGGGGACAGGGAAAGCTTACCGAAAGTAACGTCTCAGATAGTCTCAGGGAAATAAGAAGAATTCTTCTTGATGCAGATGTAAATTATAAGGTTGCAAAAGAGTTTATTGAAAAAGTATCTGCTAAAGCTTTAGGCAGAGAAGTTATTGCATCTATAACTCCTGGTCAGTTAATTACAAAAATCATTTATGATGAACTGACTCAACTTCTTGGCGGTAACCAGGAAGATATGAAACTAAATCCTTCCGGTACAACCGTAATTTTAATTGTTGGTTTACAGGGTTCTGGCAAAACTACTTTTAGTGCAAAGCTTGCAAAAAGGCTTGGTGAGAAAAAAAGAAAAGTATTTTTAGTTGCTGCGGATGTTTACAGACCTGCTGCTATTGAGCAGTTAAAAACACTTGGGAGCCAGATTAATATTCCAGTCTTTTCAATAGAAGAGAACGATGCAATTAAAGCTGCTTCTCAATCTTTACAGTTTGCAAAAGAAAACCATTACGATACTGTTATCATTGATACTGCGGGAAGACTTCATATTGATGAAGAGATGATGAATGAAGTTGCTAAGATTAAAGAACTAACAAAACCAACAGAAACTTTGTTTGTAGTTGATGCAATGACCGGACAGGATGCAGTAAACTCAGCGAAAGCATTTAATGACACTGTCAATTATGATGGAATTATCCTTACTAAGCTGGATGGAGATGCAAGAGGCGGCGCTGCTCTTTCGATTAGATCTTTTGTAGGAAAACCTATTAAATTCGTCAGTAATGGTGAAAAATTAACGGATTTAGATATTTTTTATCCAGAGAGACTTGCGTCACGGATTCTTGGTAAAGGTGATATTGTTACGCTTGTTGAAAAGGCTCAGGAAACTATTGACGAGTTTGAAGCTGAAAGGCTTGAGGAAAAATTACGGAAAAATAAATTTGATTTTGACGATTTTCTTAAGCAAATTAAAGCGATTAAGAAAATGGGTTCGCTTTCATCAATCATTGGAATGATTCCCGGCATTGGGTCTCAAATTAAGAATGCTAATATTGATGAAAGAGCACTCATTAAAGTTGAGGCTATTATTAATTCAATGACTCTTGAAGAGAGGTCGGCTCCAAAAATTCTTAACGGATCACGACGTAAAAGAATTGCAAAAGGAAGCGGAACTTCAGTTCAGGATGTTAACCGTCTGATCAAACAATTCGGTGAAATGCAGAAGATGATTGGACAGTTATCGAAAAGAGGTTCTATGATGAAGAACCTTAAATTTAATTAGAAATAAACCGG
>MHAF01000111.1 GCA_001802865.1 Ignavibacteria bacterium RBG_16_34_14 | reverse complement strand
AACAGAAGTAAATTTTGCTACATCTTCCATCATTACTTCGTGGTAGCTCTTTTTAGAAAAAAGTTCGAATGCGGTTTCGATTATTCTTTCCCGCTTTAGATTTTTTCTGCTTTCTCTTCTCTCCTGCACTGTCATGTTAATTTATGCGCCAATCTTCTATTTTTATTACACTGTCGTTATTTGGATTAATAATCATTGTCCTTCCTTACTACTATATTATGCCAATATATTTTGGCTTATCCTTACCGAATTATAAATTTCGTCAAGAATTTTTTTAGCCCCGGCTTTTAAAAGATCATTTGCCAGGTTTTTCCCAAGTTGTTCGGGCTTATACTTGCTGCCCCTTACTTTCTTTCTGAAAGTTAATGAGCCGTCAAGATTTCCAACCATTGCATCAAGATGAAGTCCGTTTGGTTTTACCTGTGCATAAGCTCCGATTGGTACCTGGCAGCCACCCTCAAGCTTTCTCAGCAAAGCACGTTCTGCAAGAACTGCTTGATAAGTATCCTCATCGTGAAAAGATAAAAGCAACCCATTCACAAAAATATTTCCAATATGAGTTTCAATTCCAAGAGCACCCTGTCCCACCGCAGGGAGAATCTCCTCTGTACTAATGAAAGACGAGATATACTTTTTAAGATTTAATCTTTCAACTCCTGCTCTAGCAAGAATGATTGCATCCCAATCTGAATTCAAAAATTTTTCAATTCTTGATGGAACATTCCCTCTCAGTTCAACAACTTTTATATCAGGGCGTAGATGAAGAAGCTGGCATCTTCTTCTTAAAGATCCCGTTGCAACAACAGCATTTTGTTTTAGTGTTTGTATTGTAATTCCTTTCTTCCGTGCAATAAGAACATCTTCTACAGGATGCCTTTTAGAAACAGCGGCAAGTTTTAAATTGTCAGGTAATTGTGTTTGCAAATCTTTTAAGCTGTGAACTGCAAGATCAATTTTTCTCTCAAGAAGCTGATTCTCAAGTTCTTTAGTGAATAAACTTTTATCACCAATCTTTGAAAGAGCAACATCAAGAATCTTATCTCCTTTTGTTTTAATAATTCTTATTTCGACAGAGATATTTTTATCTACCTTTTCAAGTTTTATTTTAACAAAGTTTGTCTGCCATAAAGCAAGCTCACTTCCGCGGGAACCGATTATTATCTTATTCTTCAAGTTAATTATCCACCAACATTATAAAAAATTTAATCGCTGTTTTTGAATGATTGAATTGAAGAATGATTATATGATAAAACATTTGACGTTTGAATCTTTTTTTTAATCATTCAACCATTCATTCATTCTACTTTTTGTCTATTCCAAATAACTCTCTTATTATACTTATTCTCATGGCAGATTCATCAGTTCCTATTCCCGGCTCGCTGTTCTTTTTTAATTCGACCGTAGGTTGATGAAGTAATTTATTCATGATTCTTTTTGTAATAATATCAAGCTTTTCTCTGTCAGCTTCAGAGAATTTATTAATGTTCTTTTCAACCTCTTCATTTCTTACAGTTTCAAAATGGTCACGTAATATTTTTATTGTAGGCGCCGCTTCAAGCGAATTATACCAGGTAAAAAAATTATTAACCTCTTCATCAATAATTGCTTTTACTTTTGGAATCTCTGCTTTTCTTTTTTCAAGATTCTGTTCAACAATTATGTCCAGGGAATCAATATCATGATAAAATACATAATCTATTTCAGCGGAAGAAGGATCAATGTCTCTTGGTATGGCAATATCCATCAAAACCATTGAAGCATAATTTCTCTTTTTCATTGCGGCTTCAATATCTTGTTTTGTAAGTATAAGGTTCTCGGCGCTTGTAGCACTTATTATTATATCAAATTCATGAAGCCGTTCCCTGAGATTATCAAAAGGAATTATTTTCCCTTTTAATTTTTCGGCAAGCTCTTCAGCATGCTCAAAAGTCCGGTTTGTAATTGAGAGTTTGCCAATTCCTCTTTCAACCAAATGTTTAGCGGCGATCTCGCCCGTTTCGCCAGCACCAATAACAAGAGCAGATTTTTTATTTAGTGTTGAAAATATTTTTTCAATCAGCTGAACAGCAGCATAACTAACAGTTACTGCCCCTTCGCTTATTCTTGTTTCGGTAATTGCTCTTTTACCAGCTCTAATCACAGCATCAAAAATCCTTTTCATCAGGAAACCGGAAAAGTGCATCTCTTCTGCAATTTCAATTGATTCTTTAACTTGTTTGAAAATCTGGTTATCTCCAATTAATAAGGAATCAATCCCTGTAGCAACACTGAAGAGATGATCAACTGCTGTTTGGGAAATAAAATGATGAAAAAACTCAGACCCCAATTCTTTTTTTGTTTTATATTCAATAAGAAAATTCTGAAGATTCTGTGAGTTTATATTTTGGTTAACAGGTAAACCATAAATTTCTGTTCTGTTACATGTTGATATTACAAGTCCCTCTTTAAGAAACTTCCCTTTAATATCATTTATAAAATTTTTTATCTCATCATCCTGTAAAAAAAAGGATTCTCTTACACCTACTGGTGCAGTATGATGATTTATACAAACAGCAATTAGGTTCATCTTAATAAAATGAGTGAAAACTTTTTGCGAGAAAATTGCTTATCATAGTTGACATTATTGCCATTACAAATCCTATTATAGATAGTACAACCACTTTCTTTCCTCTCCACTTTCCCAAACTTTTACTAAGAATACCAATACCGTAAAGAAGCCATACAAGGAATGAACTAATCAGTTTAGGGTCGGAATATGAAAAATCAGGAAAAGCTTTAGGCAGCCAGATTACCCCAATAGTCATTGCAATCGTAAGGAGTATAAAACCAATAACTGCCGAAAGGTAGCTGAGTTTCTCAAGCACTTCAAGACTTGGCAACCTGTTAAATATTAATCCAAATTTGTTGAGCTTTATATCTTTATAAAGAGTGAGATAAAGAAATCCATAAACAGCGGAGATTGTGAATCCGGAAAGTCCCAGTAAAGCTGTAAAAACATGAGAGCCAAGTAAATTGTTTCTAAGGACTTCTTTAACCTCAATTAGATCTTTTATAAAGATTGAGGAGATAACCTGGAAAATTATAGAGTATATTATAATAAAAGGTCCTGTGCCTCGTATATCTGTAACGAGTTCTAAAATAAAATAAGAAAACGAAACAGAGAAAGCCATTACAGTAAATATCTCGAAAACATTCGTAATAGGCGGATGATTGAATGCTATCGTTCTTGTAAGAAGATAGATAAGATGTATAAGCAGAGTTGAAAAGAGAAAAAGACGTTTGTAATTAGCCAAACCCCTATTGGCTTTTCCGAATGATCGTTCCGACATAAAATCATAAGAGTAAACAGTAAAGGTAATTATGTAAAGAAAGGGAAGAAGGTTGTTGATAAAATCAATAAAAGAATTCATAAAAAAACTCAATATGACCGATTGGTTCAAAAATAGAGAAATATATTCTCTAAGACAATTGACTAATTAGTCATATTGAGATTTCAGGTTAAAAAATTACTGATTTCCTAAAATAATTGGCAAACCATCTTTTGCTGAACCAATAATAACAATCTTTGTATTGTTGGAATTTGCCAGTTTTTCAGTAGCTTCAATACCTTTCCATTTAAGCAATTGATCACTAATGCCTTTGGAAACAATGTCCTGGAAATCAGCAATACCTTTGGCCTCAATTCTTTTTCTTTCGGCTTCCTGTGTTTCTCTCTGAAGAATGAACTGCATTCTCTGACTTTCCTGTTCAGCTTTCAGTTTTTCTTCAATAGCACCGGTAAGTCCGGGAGGTAGAATAATCTGTCTTAATGGTGCCGCCTCCAAAGTTATACCTCTTGGTTCAACAAGTTTTGATAAATCTGTCTCTATGCGTTTCGACAGAATTTCTCTCTCTTCAGTATACAAAGCCTTTGCATCATAACTCGCAGTTACCCCACGTACAACAGACCTGAATTGTGGAATAAGAATCTTCTCTACGTAATCTTCGCCAACAGTTTTGTAAATTTTGTTTGCATTTGCAAAACTCAGACTATAAAGCAGACTAATTTCAAGTTCAACGCTCATACCTTCTTTTGAAGGAACATTCATTACTTCCTTTAGTTCCTGCGTTCGTGCATCAAACTTAATAACATTTGCCATCGGGTTAACAAAGTTAACTCCCGGGTACAAAGTATTATCGCTTACATTACCAAAGAAATCTATTACACCAACATGACCAGCAGGAATAACTGTCCAGAATTGAAGGATTGCAATCAATGCTGCAACAATCAAACCTATTAAAGCAAAATTTGCTTCCGGTTTGTTAAACCTCTTTTTAGCATTGAAATAAACTAAAGCTGCTACTAGAGCAGCAAGAAAAGCGATTATGAATAACATAAAACACCCTCACTTTTAAAAAATTAAACTCAAAGACACTTTTAATATAAATAAATCTTATTAAGGAAATGGAGAGCAAAGTGCATTGGAAATTGTGGATGCGTCCATGCACGCTGCTCTATACAACGATTACTTCTTATATTCTTTCAAAAATCCCTGGAATTCAATGCGATGAGATTCTTCCATTCCCAGTAGTTGAATACATAAATCCTGTGTTACATAATCAACACCATCACACAACTTTATTATTTTGTTGTATTGCTTAATTGCACCGTTTTCAGCTTCAATTACGCCCTCAATTACGGAAACCACATCCGTTGTATCTTCAAGTGTTTGTAATTTTATCTGTCCTGCTTTAAAATCAAATGAACCCGGAACTGTACCACCAAGCTCTTTTATTCTTTTTGCAAGTCTCTGTGCATGAGTTATTTCTTCTGTAATATCTACAGCCAGAGATTTTTTTATTTCCTCTGCTCTCACGCCATCAAGATTAACTGAGTTTGAGATGTAGTTAATTACTGTTTCTATTTCCAGCCAGTAACTTTTAGTAAGGTTTTCAACTATCTTTTTTTTGTCAGCCATTTTTATTCTCCTAATTTATTATTTTTTTTATAAGTTTTGGTGGACCGATTTTCTTATCAGAAAATTCCACCAGGTTGTTAAATCTTTTTTCAACATGTAAAATGCTTTTTTTCTTGTCAGAAAAAAGTTCTGCTATCACATCGCCCTCTTTAATTTTATCCCCAATTTTGTAATTGAAAATAATTCCTGCTTTTGGATCAATCTTATCCTCTTTCTTCATTCTTCCTGCACCAAGCTCAACAGCAGCCATACCTAGTTCAAATGTATTTACACTTTTTAAATAACCGTTCACGGATGATTTTATTACCTTTTTGTAAGAAGGCTTCGGATATTTTTCGGGATTTTTGATAAAGCCAATATCTCCGCCTTGAGCATTAACAATTTCAATAAACTTTTGATAAGCTTTTCCATTACTCATTAACTCTTCAGCAATAGATTCTCCCTGCTCTTGTGTTTTTGCTTTCTCTCCAAGAAAGATCATTGTCCCTGCAAGTGTAATGCATAATTCATATAGATCGTTTCTCTTCTCTCCCTTAAGGATTAAGATTGATTCATAAACCTCAAGCCAATTGCCAATATAATTTCCAAGCGGCTGGTCCATATTGGTAATAAAAGCGATTACTTTTTTATTAAAAGCCTTTGCCGTTGAGATAAGAGAGTCTGCAAGCGCAACTGCATCTTTTTCTTTTTTCATAAAAGCACCGTTACCCGTTTTAACATCAAGCACCAACCCGTCAATTCCTTCAGCAAGTTTCTTGCTCATTATGCTTGAAGTTATTAAAGGAATAGATTCAACAGTTGCAGTTACATCTCTTAAAGCGTAAATCATTTTATCTGCAGGGGCAATATCTTTTGTTTGTCCGATTAAAACAGCACCACATTTGTTTAATATTCTCTTGTATTCGCTGATTGATAAATTTGTTCTGAAACCAGGAATTGATTCAAGCTTATCGAGAGTTCCTCCTGTATGTCCAAGTCCTCTTCCTGAAATCATAGGGACTTTAACTCCTGCTGCTGCAGCAATTGGTGCAATAATTAAGGAGGTTTTATCCCCAACACCACCTGTTGAGTGTTTATCTATCTTTACGCCAGGGATAGAATCTAAGTTTAATACTATACCACTATATAGCATTGCATTAGTAAGATAAGAAGTTTCTTTTGAATTCATCCCCCTTAGATATGCAGACATTAAAAAAGCGGAGAACTGATAATCGGGTATTTTATTTTTTGTATAACCGGAAATAAGTAATTCAATCTCATCTTTTTCTAAAGCTTTCCCATCCCTTTTTTTTCGTATAAGATCAACAACATTCATAATGTAAAATTAAGAATAATTATTATTTGTAACCCCTTTCTTTATTGATTATTTTTATCCCTCACGATTTATAATTCAAGAAAAAATGCTTTTTAAGAGAAGAACCCATACCTGCGGAGAACTGCGGAAAAGTAACATTGGAGAGGTCGTTGTACTTAACGGCTGGGTAGATACACGCCGTGATTTAGGCGGATTAATATTCATTGATCTCCGCGACCGATACGGAATTACACAGGTTGTTTTTGAACCTTCATTCGATAAAGAAGCTCATCGGCTTGCGGGAAAGTTAAGGAATGAGTTTGTTATTTCTGTTGAAGGAACCGTAAGGAAGCGTCCGCCGGAAACAGATAACTCAAAAATTCCCACCGGACATATTGATGTAATGGTAAAAAAACTTGTAATTCTTAATGAAGCCCAAACAACTCCGTTTCCAATTAGCGACGAGGTTAATGCGAGTGAAGATTTAAGATTAAAATACCGTTATCTCGATTTGCGGAGACCTTCTATACAGAAAAATTTTATACTGCGTCATAAGATGTATCAATTAACCAGAGAGTATTTTGATAAGAATGGTTTTGTTGAAGTTGAAACCCCCGTCCTTATGAAAAGCACTCCCGAAGGTGCGAGAGATTATCTTGTTCCGAGCAGGATTCATAAAGGGAAATTTTATGCACTTCCACAATCTCCCCAAACCTACAAGCAAATTCTTATGGTGGCGGGATTTGATCGTTATTTCCAGATTGTAAAATGTTTCCGTGATGAAGATTTGAGAGCAGACCGTCAGCCGGAATTTACCCAGATAGATGTTGAGATGTCTTTTATAGATAGAGAAGATATCTTCCTGGCTACCGAAGGTTTAATGAAAGTTTTATATAAAGAAATCTGGAATAAGGAACTTCATCTGCCAATACCAAGATTATCTTTTGATGAAGCAATGGAGAAATATGGAAGCGATAAACCCGATCTCCGTTTTAATCTTGAAATGAAAACTCTCAATGATGTCTTTGCAAAAACAACATTTAAGGTTTTCCAGGATCAATTAAATAATAAAGGAATCATCACAGGTCTATTATCACCGGGGTGTGGTGATTACACAAGAAACCAGCTCGATGTGCTTACAGATTTTGTAAAGAAACTTGGCGCAGCTGGTTTGATATGGATAAGAGTTAAAGCTGAAGGTCTTGAAGCTCCCGTAATGAAATTCTTTACAGAAGAGGAAAAAGAAAACCTTGTAAAAGCTGTTGGTGCAAAACAAGGCGATTTAATTTTTATCATTACCGGTCAACGTCTAAAAGCACTTTCTATTATGGGTACATTAAGGTTAGAAATGGCAAGAAGACTTGATCTGATAAAATCCAATGCTGAACCAGCGCTCCTCTGGGTTACAGATTTTCCTTTATTTGAATGGGACGAACAGACAAAAAGATTTTATGCAATGCATCATCCCTTCACTTCTCCAAGACTTGAAGATGTTGAATTAATGGAAACGGATCCTGCAAATGTAAAAGCAAGAGCTTATGATCTTGTATTAAATGGAAATGAAATTGCAGGGGGAAGTATAAGAATCCATAATTCTGAACTTCAGGCGAAGATGTTTAAAGCTCTGGGAATTTCAAAAGAAGAAGCAGAACATAAATTTGGTTTCCTGATGAACGCCCTTAAATACGGTGCACCTCCACATGGTGGAATAGCATTTGGATTTGACAGGATGGTTATGCTTTTTGCCGGGGAGAATTCAATACGTGATGTAATTGCTTTTCCAAAAACTGCAAGTGCGGTTTCTTTAATGGATGATTGTCCCTCTGAAGTGAGTGAAGAACAATTGAAGGAACTACATTTGAAAATCAGATAAGCTTTTTAATATTTTCAGGAATTAAATTGTGAAGGTGAGGATGAGTTTCAATAAGACGCATTATATCAGCTAAGTCTTTCTGCCTTTTACTTTTTCGTCTCTCTTCGTCAGAATAAGCCCATACTTTTCCTTTTAACACATCCTCTAAAGCAGCGACTTTCATTTTATATCCTAAAACTTTCGATTTAGAAGCGTTTGTAATAAAAGTTTGATATCTTAAATCTGTTTGTAATTGAATCCGCAAATCAGAATCGGGATGTTGTAAATTTATGCTATGCTCAAATTTTGTAATACTGAAATCCTTTTTAACATGCTCAAGAAGTTTTCCAATATCATTAATTGCTAAAACCAAGTCCAAATCAAGACTAGCAACAGGCTCTGCATAAGCATTAACTGCCAAACCTCCAATTACGCAGTAGTCAATTTTTAATTTATTAAGTTTATCAAGAAATAATTGAACTATGTCCTTTGTTCCGTTTGCCATTCTATTTAGAAATTTTTTCTCTGTCATCTAATAATTTCTTTTTATAATCTTCAATAAGATAATCATATTTACCAAAGTTTAAAATTAAATATTTCAATTAATCTTTCCTTATTAAATAAATCTCCTTTAATAACAAGAGAAAGTTTATCATAATATTTTTTCAGATATGTAAGATGAGGAAGCTTAAAAAGAGAAAGTCCCGACAAGTCGGGACTTCCCTCCCAGAATGATGATTGAGAGAGTAACACAGTATATCATGCCAAGGTTAAACTCTCTTAAAGATTATTGATATTATTCCTGCCAGGATACGATTTCAAAAATACCCGTTCCCGGATATGATGGGGGATAACTGTACATTAACCTTTCATCGTATTTATATCTTTTATTAAAACCATGCGTTGTTGTTGAACCACTAAAGGTTCCTACTGCCTGTCTTATATTCTGAATAATACCACCTAATAAATTTATGTCTCCACTAACAGGTCTTGAGTTATAATTTTGTGCACCAAATCCTTTCGATTCAGAATAAATCGAGGCATGGATGTTTATGTGATTATTATTTGCTGTATTTTCTGTTATTAAAATCTCATTCTTTGCTACTATTCCTAATAAATCTGTTGAATTCGGATAAACACGAGGATCTTGGGAATATACAATGTCGTTGTCAAGGAAAACTTTTCCCTTATTGCTTGATGAACCTGAAACAGCAACAGTATATTGTCCTTTTACAGTTCCTTTTAATCTGACAACAGCATCTTTTGCAAAGATAACCCCGTTAGGTGCTAATGAAGCAGTAAGAACAGTTGTGTCAGGTTTATTCCATTGATACCTGAACTTAATACTATCTCCAGCAAAGGTTAGATAAACCGTATCTTTACCTGTAAATTTATAACCATCATCATCAGCAACTGCTTCTATAGGAGATAAACCATTTGTCGGAAGAGGAAGGCCAATCCCTTGTTCAAATCCACCATAAAATTTTGGATGATCTGTATTTTTGTTTTTATAATAAACTAAAGATTTGTTCGTGGTTGTTTTACCATAAAAAACCGGATGATTAGACACTCTCAAATGATCCTGTGTATGAAAAGGTCCCCAAACAGTATCATTGCCAGTCCACCAAATTGTTCCACCTTCATTTGTTGAATAATAAGCAAATTTAGAAAAACTGCTCGGTGCAAGAACAACTTCAACCGTATGTGTTTTACCCTGATAAGTTCCAGCTGAAGTTATCTTTTTGATATTCTTTATAACATCAATTGTCTGCACAGTAGCATTAATCTTTCCACCTTTTAAATCAAGGTTTGAAAATCCGGTATTCCATGCATTATCAAAGAAAATTTGGTTTGCGGCTAAGTTTGCAGAACTGACAGCAAGTTCGTGTGCAACAGTCTGGTTATAATACTCAACAGAATTATCAACTGCACGGCTAGAAATATTTCCTAAATTTCTTCCCACAACAAGAAAAATCAAACTGAAACCTGCTACTACCAAAAGTGTTGCTTTACCGTTCATTATTTTGGCTCCTTATCTATTATTTAAATTCTGAGCTGCTAATCGAATCTGTCTCCAGAAAACCGAAGAGTATTCATTATCGTAGGCATCAACGTTTTCGACAGCAACATTTATTTGCATACTCTGAATTGCCCCGGGTACAGTAATTGGAAAACTCAAAGTATCACTAATAACATCGAAATAAAGCAGACTAAACTCCGTTATTCCTAAATTAACTTTAACGGGAAGTTCTCCATTGACTACTCGATATAAGTATCTGTCCCTCGGATTAGGCGTAGTGAGAATTTCATTTGTGGATCCTATATAGTAATACATTGTATCTACATTCCCATCGGCTTCTACATCGGTTAAAAATTTTATTTTATTTGAATCTGCCAAAATTATTGCCTGAGTGGGGTTGGGGATTTTATTCCAGTCTTTGCAAAAGCCAATCTTCCTGAAATCTGTTTCAAGAATTTGTACAACTGTTGAGATATTCTGCTGGCTTGTTAATTCTCCGGAATTATTGTAAGTGTTTTCTGCCGATGCATCATTAAGGCGAAACAGAATTAGTAATAACATTCCACCGATTAGTGTTGATCCGATTATATCAAGTAAGCTGCTAAATCCCATTTGTTCCTCCTATCTGAAAAACCAATAACTATAAATTGTTGACATTCTAACTACATCATTCATGTAAGGACTGGTAACTGTAATAGTGAGTATTTTATTCCATGTTTTGTTATTAACTGTAACATCAGGATTATTTCCATCAACATAATTAACTGTACATGAGTAATAAAAAACAGCCGATGGCATTGATGAATCTGCACCCGAATAACCATCAAAGTCATCAAAATCATTGAAATTCGTACGGACTTCACCGTTATCGGGCCCAAGTTTGTCAAAATTGGTGAGGAATCCAATAACATTTATAGAAGTACTGTCTGTTGCTTCATCAAAAGCTTTACTTTTTGCTTCCTGAATTATTGAGGTAGCGATTGAAGTAGCAAGAAAATTATATTTAGTTTCATCAAGCACAGTATCGCTCATAAGAAAATTACTATTAACTCTTAATACTGTGGTTGATAATAAAATCATCGCTCCTAAAGCAAGCATCATCTGTCCGGTATTCATTCTTAATTATCCTTCTATTTTTTTTGAACGTTTTATTTAGTTCTTTTAGGAGTCATCCCGAACGGTGGTGAGTGAGGGCAATTTTTGACTCCACTTATTATAGTCAAACGTTTTGCCAGAGATAAAAAAGTTTAAAACAATTGACAAATGAGGTTTTTTTGCTATTGGCATGAAAATTTCCTGACGCATCTTGAGACTATTTCTTGAAATTGTTCTTAAAGAAAGTTGATGTGTAAATTAAGGGAAGATAACGGCCTTTGAAATGATAAGACTTTGAGAATTTGAACTTAAACTATATTAATATATCACTATCCCGAATGGCAGTCAACAGAATTAATAATTCGATAACAATATAACGTGAATGACCTAAGTGAATGCAACGAATGCTAAAGACTAATGACTCTATCTTATAATAACACATAGTAAATTTTACGAAAAGTCGTAGGATTTAAAGGTAAAAGCTACAAAAGTCTTTTTCATCCCTTTCAACTGAAATTATCTTACTATTAATAATAAATAAATCACTTCTGATGGCACGTTTTTTTATACACCAGGAGCGGAAATATAAATCATGTGTTTTTTGAAAAATTTATTGAGCTTATTTGCCAGTAAGGAAGTTCTGATTAAGGAAGTTTGCAAAAGCAAAAATTACTTAACGAGGAAAAAATTACTAAATCCTTTTAAAACAGATGAAGTACTTTTTACAAAAGGTTTTGAAATATCAGGAATAAAAGAAAGACCAAAAATTGGGACAGCAACAAATTTTACTTATAGTCCTAGGAATTATTATAGTAGGAATTGCTATTGCTATCTCAATTCAATTATTCCGGCAGGGAGCAATTGATAATAAAAGGGACCTCTTAGTCAATGAATGTAACAGCCTTGCATCTATGGCAATTGGCTATTATAAAAAACCAAGGGAATTTGGTGGCGGAGGAAGATCTTTTTTAGGCTGGGCAATCCCCGGTAGTATGCAGTCAACCACCACAGGTAATTATACTATAACAATTATCCAGCAAGATGAATTGGAAATTACTGGCACGGGAACTGAGGTGGTAACAGGTGAAGATTCAATAGAAGTAAGAACTACAGTAACTTCAGATTCTTACAACACACTGGTTATAAGATGATGTTCTTTAATTAATAAACTATAAAAAAACTAACTAACTAATTACAACAAATAAAGGAGATCAATAATGGGTCAACAACAGCTTCTCTTAATCGTACTTGGCGTTATCGTAGTAGGTATCGCCGTAGTTGTTGGTATCAACTTGTTCAATGCTAATGCTGTTTCTTCAAACAGAGATGGCGTAGTATCCGACTTAAATAACCTCGGTGCGATGGCACAACAGCATTATAAGAAACCAGGATCTATGGGTGGTGGAAGTAACACCTTTAATACTGGCGGTCCCATTGGTAATGGATGGGAAATACCTTCACAGCTCGATACTACAGCTAATGGTAATTATTCTGCCGCACTTACCGCTCAGTCAGTTACAATTACTGGTACAGGTACGGAAAAAAATGATGCTGGGCAGAATATTCAGCATCAGGCGGTTGTATCACCAACCAGCATTACTGTAACTCAAGTAAGATAATACTTAATTATAGTCATTACACTAAAATAATTTAGTAAGAAAAAGGCTGATAAATGAAAAACTTTATCAGCCTTTTTATTTTAAAGAAGTACCTACTTGCTTAGAATTATTCTAATACTTACCTATCTCAAACTAAAATTCTCTTCACTGTCCCTAACAGATTGGCAATATAATTCTTCTAAACGATTAACAAAAAATAAAAGTAGTTTTTTCTAACCCTGAATGTTTGTTTTAAGGTGTAATTCTTTCTAAACAATTAATAATATATGCGAAAAAGATAATTCTGAAGTTAATTTGTTTTGGAATGAGAATTGAAACATATCAACAAATTAATATAAAGAGAAAGTAATATGGTTGAATTTAAGTTCACTGCAAAAAAAGTAAACGGGCAAAGTATAAGCGGCTCTCTCTCTGCCAGTACAATCACTGAAGGTAAAAAGAAGATTTATCGTCTGGCGGAAAAAAACCAGTTAAAGATAAATACGATTGAGAAAAAAGCTACTTTCGTTTACAGAGCCCGCAAAGGAAAGGAAAAACCGGTTAAGGGTGAACAAAAAGCTTATTCAAAAAAAGAAGTTGAAGATGCTCTAAGTAAACTTGGTTTTGAGGTACTTTCAATTAATAAAAAGTTATTTGATTTTCAACGCAAAATTCCCCAGGCCGACCTTGTAACTTATGTTAAAATAAGCGCTGAGCTTCTTGAACAAAAGCTTCCTTATGGGGAAATCCTTACTCTTCTTATTAATGACACCGAGAATAAAACCCTTAAGGAAACTTTAAAAGAAATTAATAATGATCTTAAAAAAGGTGCAGACAGCGAAACCACATTCTTAAAATATCAAAATATTTTTGGAAAATTTACTGCATATATGTTAGGGTTAGCCTCAAAGAGTGGTAATATGACAGAGATTTACAGGGCCACGGCCAAGTTCCTTGAGAGAAAACAGGAATTTAGAAAGAATTTAAGAAGCGCTCTTATAACTCCTGCAGTTACATTATTTGTTCTCTTTCTTGCTGTACTTTTTTATGTGGGATATATATTTCCCGAAACAGCGAAACTTTTTGTTAAGTTCGGAATTGACCTTCCTCCAATGACAGCGTTTACACTTGCCATGAGTGATTTTCTTATTGAGAATTCTATTCTTGTTGCGGCATTAACATTATTGCCCCCCATTGTATTATGGCGTTTAGCTCTCACAAAAAAAGGTGGTTATATAATTGATAAACATATTCTAAAAATTCCTGTACTTGGTTCGCTGATTCATAAAACATTAATAGAAGTTTACTGCCGTGTATTTTATACCCTTTATAGTGGTTCGGCGGAAAGCATAGAGCCTATCAGAATAGCGGCAGAAGCAACAGGTAACAGGTACTTCGAGGAAAGAGTTAAAAACATTGCTATACCTTTAATGATAAAACGAGGTGTAGGTGTCACTGATGCATTTACAGCTTCAGGTGTTTTTACAGAAACAGCTCTCTCAAGACTTCACTCAGGGGAGGAAACCGGTACATTAAAAAATACAAGCTTGCAGCTTGCAAACTATTATGAAAGCGAAACGGTTTATAAACTGAAAAACTTTATTGAATTCGTTCAGATCTCTATAGCAATGGTAATTATGGTTGTAATGATTGCATTGACACTTGTGTCTGCAGAAACAGCAACCGTACGGCCCAAAACACCAGGCGCATCAAATCAGATTTACGTGGAGAAAAACATAACTTGATATTTTAATAATGCAATCCTGCCTGGCAACAGGCAGGCGGATAATCTGTGCCACATAAGAGTGGAAAAGTATAGAGTCACTATCTTGAAAATAAAATAAAATTAATATGATCGAGACCAATCTTGAAATGACCGACAAAATCGGGTATCTCCTTTTTAAAAAAGGAATAATTGATGGCGTAATGCTGGATAAAGCATTACAAGCAAAAAATAATGACAAAAGCAAGATTAAAAGAAACCTTGCGCAGATCCTTGTTCAGGAGTTTGGGTATGATCACGACCAGATCTTCAGGGAAGTTGCAATTCTTTATGCTTTCCGTGAACTGGATGTTGCGATTGAAGAAATTTCCCCTCAAAAAATAAACGCTCTAAAACAATTAGTTACAAACTCTTCTGAAGGTCTTAAGCAGCAGATGCTTGAACATAAAGTTTTACCCTTCATGTTTGATGAAAGGATAAAAGATAAATTAATTCTTGCAGCAGTTGACCCGACAGATAGAAATATTCCAAAGATTGCATTCGGGTTAAATGCAAAAAAGTATGAAGTCCTTTTTATAAGAAATAAGGAGTATGAAAAGTTAGTTAATACAATTATTCCTCCTGAAAACGTATTCTTAAAGATGATGGAGGAAGCAGAAAATACAGAAATGCATATTGAGCGTGATGAATCTTTTGATGAAGAGGCTCTCGATGCAGAAATAAATAAAAGTGCTCTTATAAATCTTGTTGAAGGTGCACTTGTTGAAGGAGTAAGAAAAGGTGCAAGTGACATTCATTTTGTTCCTAAACCGGGAAACAGAACAGAAATTTTAATTAGAATTGATGGCAATCTTCAACCCTGGCATATTCAGGATGGAACCCTACCAGAAGCTGTTGTAGCCGTAGTTAAAGATCGCTCAAAAGGAATGGACCGTTTTGAAAGAGAAATGGCTCAGGATGGTTTTATACAGAGAGAAATTGATGGTCAGGTTATAAGGTTCAGAGTTTCGGTTTTACCTACAGTGGGAACTGAATTAAAAAATAAATTTGAAAGCGTTGTAATAAGAATTCTTGATGATAGAAAAGTAATTAAAGATCTCGATAAACTTGGCTTAGCGGGTTATGCACGCAAAGCATTTGAGAAAGCGATAAAACAGCCTCAGGGAATGGTGATATTGACCGGGCCAACAGGAAGTGGAAAAAGTACAACTCTTGTTGCAGCCCTTTGCCAGGTTATTGATCCAACTGTAAACGTACTTACAGTTGAAGATCCTGTTGAGTATGTAATCAATGGTGCCCGGCAGTTAAAGATAGGATATAAAATGGGATTTGAACAGGCTATCAGATCAATACTTCGTCACGATCCTGATATAGTACTTGTTGGTGAGATGAGAGATAAAGAAACTGCTGAAGTTGCAATTAAGCTTGCGAACACCGGTCACTTAACTTTTTCAACATTACATACTAACGATGCGCCAAGTGCAGTTGCACGTCTTTATAAAATGGGTATAGAACCTTTCCTTATCGCTTATGCAATTAATATTATTGTTGCCCAGAGATTGATCAGGCGATTATGCGATAACTGTAAAAAGAAATTAAATAAAATTGACGAGGCTATTGTTGAGCATCTTAATCTTAAAGTAGATGAATGGAAAAGTAATCCTTTTTATGAAGCTAAAGGTTGTGAAAAGTGCAATAATACTGGCTTTAAAGGTAGAATTGCCATTCATGAGTCACTCTACTTTACAAAAGAAATACGTCAGATAATAGTTCGTTCTGGTATTGAAGTTGATGAAGAAAAGATCAGAGCACAAGCTAAAGCAGATGGTATGTTAATGCTAAGGGATTCAGGAATAGAAAAGGTAAAAATGGGAATTACATCATTTGAAGAAGTAATATCCGGAACATCCGATGAGTAAATATTCCAAAACAAGCAAGTAATAATTACGAAACAGATTAAAATTAAAAGCAAAAAGTAAGTAAAAAATTGGCAGTCACGAAAGAAAAAACTATTCTGGAAAAGTTCGCTAAAACAATCCCACCGGCTTTTTACGGGCCCGAGAGGGTTAATTACATTTTAGAAAATATTGAAAAGTTGACTTCCGAGGAGAGAATATCTTTAAGAATCCTATTCAATAAATTTTTAACAAGCATGATAGAAAGAGATGCTTCAGATATTGAAATTGGAGGACATGGAAATACAGCAGCAATCTGGATGAGAATTTATGGTAAGAAACACAGGATAGAAGATCTTCCTACTTTTACTCTTGATGAATCGGCCGCACTTATAATTAATCTGCTCAATTCAAACCAGAGAAAATATCTTGTACTTACCAGGAACCTTGATTTCAGCTATACCTACTTTTATGATAGAAGAAATATTGATGTAAGATTCAGAGCAGATGCGTATTACGATCTTGATACCTTGGCTCTTAATATGAGAGCTATTAACCAGGCAATCAGACCACTTAAATCGCTTGGTTTTCATCCTAATGTAGTTAAGATGATGAGCCACAATTACATTAAATTCGGACTATCACTTGTTACCGGTATAACGGGCTCGGGTAAATCAACAACACTTGATTCGTTTATTGACTTCCATAATAATTTTGATCCCTGCCATATAGTTATTGTAGCTGCGCCGATAGAGTATGTCCATCTGTCAAAAGTATCCATTGTGAGGCACAGGGAAGTGGGACGCGATGTACTTACTTTTAAAGATGGTGTTATCCAGGCATTAAGACAGGACCCCGATATAATTGTAATTGGTGAAATGAGAGACCCTGATACAATTATGGCTGCTCTCGAAGTAACTGATACTGGTCATAAGGTTTTTTCAACACTTCACACATCATCAGCAACAGAATCTATAGACAGAATTATAGCAGAAGTTAATCCCCATGAACAGGAACGCGTAAGGAACAGGTTAGCTGATGTGTTGGTTACAGTTGTTTCTCAGAAGCTTATTCCGAGTTCGGATGGGAAAATTATTATGGCAAAGGAAGTTTTGATTGCTACCCCAAGTGTTAAGGCAGCAATAAAAAATAATAACACAAGTGAAATTTATATGATGATTAACCAGGGGGGTAATATGGGTATGATAACAATGGAACAGGATTTAAAACGTTTATACCTCGAAAATAAAATTTCATTGGAAAACGCGGTTGCTTATGCAAACAATAAAACCAGAATTCAACAACTATTAACGGCGGCATAAAAATGAAACCCTTAATATGTATTTATTTTGAAGGCAATGATACCAAAGTAGCTGTAGTATCAAAGGTCAATGGTAAGCTTATGGTTCTTAAAACGGCAGCTGTTGATTTTGTCCAGCCAACCATAGACCTTGAAGAAGGAATCTCAAATCTTAGTATTGAAGGTACCGACTTGGATTTAGAAAAGATTCAGAGCCAGGATACTTCACTTGACAGCAAAATGGCGGCCTCTACTGTTACAACTCTTGCCAATAATTTAGCAGGAATTAATCTTAAGAAAAGTTTATTCATTCCTGCATTAACCGAACCCGCACTTCATTACCATATCTACGAAGGTTCAAAGCAACTTGCTTCAGCAAAAGTAGCGGATGATATAATAGATGATATACAGGAATCGAAAAATATTGCTGTAGAAAAGCAAAATCTTGGATATGTTGAGCTTGCTGATAAGTCTCTTCTATCCGTATTCCTTGGCGGTGAAGTTGCCTGTATAAATATGATCAACTCATTAGCCCGTTTTCATGGCAAGCGGCATTTTAAAATACCTTCTGTGAAAAGTGCCGAAATTTCACTTGCCTATTATGTGGCTAAAACCAAAAAGTTTTTCCCCGATGATCAGTCATTAATAGTATATATAGGAAAAGAATACAGCAAGCTGATTTTTTTGCAAGGCCGTAAATTAAAACATGTTGGAGCGACATTAGATATTGGTACACTTAATCTTCATACATATGATGTTTATTTCTCTAAAATATTACTTGAAATGGAAAATGGCGGAATCTCTTCATTAGATAATATAATTGTTTGTGGTGAAGATGATTCTGAAAATCTTATTCTCTCCTTTTATGGAACATTTCCCGAAGCTAACGTTTCCCGCTTGGAATTCAGCGATGTTGACCTGGGTGGATTAACACCTGAAGAAAAAGATAAGTTTTCAGCCTTCAGCGTACCTGTAGCTATTGCCACCGACTATTATGATGAGCTTGAAAATTTACATAAAGGAGTAAATCTTTTACCAAAGTATGTAAAAGAAGATCAGAAATTCTTTCAGTTTGGCTGGCATGGTTATGCAATGCTGCCCCTATTGTTTGGTATAACTTTTTTTGCAACTCAGTATATACTCGAAAACCAGAAAGAGATTAATCAGCTTGATAACCAGATTGCGGAACAAACTATCCTGATGAGACAAAATCAGGAAATACTAACAAAGATAGCAGAGATCGAAACAAAAATTTCCGGTTTTGATCAGACACAAACTATTCTTGACTCTGCATCGGCAGGTACTGGAGTCTGGCAGCAGGTATTAAAACATGTATCAGACTTTGTCGGAAGCAAAAACAGCATGTGGATAACAAAACTGAATTTTGCTGAAGGTAAAGTTACAATAGAAGGTTATGCTCTCAACAGGAATGTACTTACCGAATTTGCATATTCTATTGAATCTGCAATTCTTAAAAGTGTAAGTTATGAAGCTCTTAGGGAGCAAAACACTTACAAGTTCCTTATAACATTTGATTTATCAAACTATCAAAAGAATGTAATACAATGAACAAGAAATTAAGAAGCACCCTTGGTCTAGTAGGTTTACTGATGCTGATAGTTTTTATCAGTGGCGTGTATGTATTTTTCTTTCAGCGCAGTAAACTGAACGAAAAAAGAGCTAAACTCGAAGAGTTAAAAGCTAACGAATACAACACCGAACAGCTTACTGTTCAGTATCAAGGTCTTTTAAAAAGATCTTCCGTGCTGGATTCAATTCTCGCAGCAAGAAAGTTTAATATTCCTAAAGACTTGTCTTCAATAAAGTTTTATAACTTTATTAATAATGTAAGTATACCTTACTCGCCGCTATCTCAGGTTGATGTTGAATATCTGGAACAGAAGCAGGACAAGGAATTCTTTTACCATGAATACAAATTAAGCGGAAGAGCATCATATAATGACCTCTTCAGTCTTATTTATTCAATTGAACAGAGTAAAGAATTAAAGAAAATAACAGGCTTATCTTTAGGAAACCTTGTAGCAAACGACAAAGATGGAATTCCAAACTTCCTGGTTGGATTTACTTTGACTGCAGGGACTTATTTTTCTTCAACAGATCGTTTTGTAACTGCTTCATTAGTAGAAAACAATCTTACTACAAATCCTGTATATGATGCTTTCTACCCGATTATCAGGAATGAAATCCCACCTAATTATGATGAGCTTCTGGATGTACAAGGAGCTAAACTACTGGCTCTCATTCCCGAAGGGGCTTTCCTTTCTGATGGTAAAGGCAATACATACTTAGTTTGGGAAGGTGAACCAGTATACCTTGGATACCTAACTAAGATAGATTATGAAAGAAACAGAGTAAGCTTTATTCTTAACAAAGGCGGTATTATTGAGAAAGTTGAACTCGAACTTGAAAAAGAAAAACCAAATAAATGATTGAGAGAGTAAAAATGAAAACAACACTTAAAATATTTTTCGTTCTTTTGCTTCTTGCGGTACAGTCTTTTCCACAGGAATATCTTGAAAAAGAATTTAAAGGCTTTACAAATCCCGATGAATTAGTTTCTCTTTCAGCTAATGTAAAATTCGATCAGGCGGTAGAGCTTTTAAGTAAAATAAGTGAAAGCACTACCGGAAGAAGAATCGTTTCTACAGTTCAGTCCGATCAGCCGATAGGCATAGAGATAAGCAACATGGCTTACGATAAGGCTTTAATTGTGCTGGTCCAGTATCATAACCTTACCCTGGAAGAGAAGGAAGATATAATTATTATTAAAAGGAAGGATGATCCTTCTCTTAACAGAACGCCTGAAACATATGCTTCTATTGATTCAAGAGATATAAAGATATCTGCGGTCTTTTTTGAAATGGATGTTAATGAAGCCAGGAACAGAGGCATTGACTGGAAAGTTTTATTATCTAAAGATGGATTATCAGTTGGAGGAGAAATAATAAGCGATCCATCCCCAAACTTAGAGGGTGGTACAGGTACAACCCAGAATCCTCCGGACTTTAAATTAAATTCATCCTCGAAATTTGATCTTGGACAATTTTATGGTGAGGCCACAGCAATGTTTAAATTCTTTGAAGAAGAAAACATAGGAGAAATTATTGCCAGCCCTAATATAATTGTAAGAGACAGAAATAAAGGAAGGATACAAGTTGGTTCGGACTTCTCTGTAAAGCAAAGAGACTTTGCAGGAAACGTTATTGAGAAATTCTTCCCCACGGGTACAATAATAGAGGTTACGCCATACATCTATGAGGAAGATAATGTTAATTATACTCTTCTCGATATACTTGTAGAAAGAAGCTCCTTTGTTCAGAGTGAAACAACTACTGAAATCAGGAAAACAAGTGCAGAGACCCAGATTGTAATGCTTAATGGTGAACAAGCGATCCTTGGTGGTCTTTTTGTAAATGAGGAAAGTGTCGTTCGTACAGGAATTCCTTTTCTTAAAGATCTTCCCTGGTGGTTCTTTGGTCTGCGTTACGTTTTTGGAAGCGACCAGAATATTACACGGAAAAAAGAACTTGTAATTCTTTTAGAAGTAGGAATACTTCCTACACTTAAGGAAAGACTTTCTTCTACTTCAACATCTGAGAATTTGATAAAAAATGAAGTTGAAAATCATAAACAGAAAATAAAATTCTATCAGCTTAACGAAAAACAATATGATAAATAGTGGAATATGGAATCAATACTTATTGTGGATGATGATATTAGCCTGTGTACAGCGCTTAAAGATGAATTACTGGAAGTAGGCTACAATGTTGATTATGTTAACAACGGAGATGATGCTTTTCATTATCTCTCAGGGAACAATGTTGATCTACTGCTCCTGGACCTTAAGATGCCCGGGAAAGATGGGTTTGATGTTCTCAGGGAATTAAATGAACAAAGTATAAAATCGAAAATAATTGTATTAACTGCTTATGCAGATGTTAAAAGTGCAATTGATTCAGCTAAAATGGGGGCTAATGATTTTATCAGTAAACCTTATGACTTTGATGAACTGCTTATTACAATCAGAAAAGTTTTGCAAAGAGATACGTAGGTATGAAAATCAGATATCGTATTCTGTTAATCAACTTTGCTATAGTTGTTCTTATTATTGCAAGTTCTGCCTTTGCATTCTATTCAATAATGTACAACACTTTAACTTCGCAAAGATCCCAGTACCTTATAAGGTCTGCAAACGACTTTATTTATTCCTACCGGGAAATGCTGCAGGATACGGAAGATGAATTTCAGCATTATATTAAAGGCTCTGTTTCTATTACTCTCCAAAATCCACAAAACATTGATTTTGTTTTCAGGGAAGTAAGCAAAAATAAACTTTCAAAAGAATTTTCCGGGGAAAGTATTTACCTCTCCCAAAATAATTTTTCTACGGAAGAGTTCATTAAAAATAATCCTCATGCTGTTATTAAAAAATATGTTGATGAGAACGGAAGAGTTTATTATTACGGTCGTCTTTTATCAAATGAGTTTCTTAATAAGCTATCGAAAAAGATAAATGCTGAAATTGCAGTAATATTGAATGACTCCCCTTTTGAAATATCAAACAAGGATAACAACCAAAATTTTATTTTTAATCTTGCAGAGGCTTATAAAGAATTAAAATCAAAAAAGAATTTTGAGCTTTTTACAGAAACCTCGGATAAAGCCGATTTAGTAGCAACAATTTTTAAGGATTCAAATGTTTCCGAAATAAACAGCGGGATAGAGTTTCTTATATTTAATACCTTAGGTGAAGCAGCGGACCTCAGGTCGAGCCTTAAATCAATGCTTGCTATACTAGGAATTGCCGGAGTTCTTCTTTCCCTTATACTTACTTTTATTTTCACTGATAAAATAAGAAAACAGCTTACACAATTAAGCCGAGCTGCTGAAATAACAAAGGGAGGCAATTTTAAAAACAGGATTAGTATAAAAAGTAAAGATGAAATTGGTGAACTGGCAAAGGCCTTTAACAATATGCTCGATGACCTTGAAAGGAATAATAAATCAAAGCATGAATATTCTGAGTTTATTACGCTCATAAATCAGAATCCGACTTTAAAAGAGATATCTGAAGCGACTCTTCGAAAAATTATTAAAACCAGCAATCTTTTAGTTGGGGCACTTTATCTTGTAGATAAAGAAGAAATCTCTCTTTTAAGTTCTTACGGCCTAAAAGAAGAATATACAAACTACAAATCAGAATTTTTCGAACCTGTTATAAAAAATCATGAGACTATTGAAATAAATTCGGGAGGTAATCTTCCGGTTATTAATACAGGCATGCTTTCAATAGAAATCAGGTCTCTTCTGATTGTCCCGGTATTATATAATGGTAAAGTAATCGCTGTGCTTGAACTGGGCGGATTTGATAAACCAACCCCGGAAGCAAGAGAATATCTTTCAAACATCCAGGAACAGCTTGCAATTGGTTTAACGAATGCAACTGCTCTTGTTCAACTGGAGAATTTTGTTTCAGAATTAAAAAGATTAAATAATGAATATCAGAAACAGAATGAGCAGATAACAAAACAGAATGAAAAGCTTGTGGAGCTTCATAAAGAACTTAAGGAAAAAGCCGATGAACTTGCCATTCAGAAAGAACGAGCAGAAGAATCAACACATATGAAATCTCAGTTCTTAGCCAATATGTCGCATGAATTAAGAACTCCGATGAATTCTATTCTGGGTTTATCTGAATTAATTCTTGAAAGCAGTTCTCTCAAAGGAAAAAATAAAGAACGCCTTGAAGTTGTTTTAAAAAGCGGCAAAAGATTAATGAACCTTATAAATGATATTCTTGATCTCAGCAAAATTGAAGCAGGTAAGATGGAAATCCGGGAAGAACAGCTTTTGCTTGATGAATTAATTGATGATGTTGAAAATGCTATTACTCCATTAACTCTAAATAAAAACATCGAATTTAAATTAACTAAAAAAATTAATACTCATATTCAAATTAGTACAGACAAAGGAAGGATAACACAGGTATTAATTAATCTTCTTAGCAATGCGGTTAAGTTTACAGAGAAAGGTCAGGTTGAATTAATTATATCTGCACCTGACAGTGATGCATTAAAGTTTGACATTGTTGATAGCGGAATAGGAATGTCTCAAAGCGACCTGCAGATAATATTTGAAGAATTCCGGCAGATAGATGGAACTACTACAAGGAAATATGGCGGTTCCGGTTTGGGTTTAACAATCTGCAAGAAAATTGCAGATATGCTGAATGGGTCAATATCAGTACAAAGTGAGATTGGAAAAGGTTCTACATTTTCATTCAGTATTCCTTTAAAAGTTTTAGAAATCCGTGCTGAAAAACCTGAAGATCAAAAAGTAAATATTGAAACTCTTCTTAAAAATAGGAAACATCCTATCCTGATAATTGATGATGATCCTGAAATAAGATATACGATCGGACAATATTTAATTTCAAGGGGGTATGAAGTTGCTTATGCTGAAGATGGAGAGCAGGGATTGGAGAAAGCAGTTAAGCTGCAGCCTTTTGCAGTTACACTCGATGTAATGCTTCCTAAAAAAGATGGCTGGAACATACTGAAAGAATTTAAAGAAAATCCTGCAACACGGGATATTCCTGTTATTCTTATTTCAGTAATAGGAGATAAAAATCTTGGATATGGCCTTGGTGCGTTTGAATATTTTGTAAAACCGATTTCATCAGAGAAACTTTTATCTGCATTTGCAAAACTTGAAAATATGGCTAAGAAGAGAATTGAGAAGATAGTTCTTATTGATGATGATGAAATGGAATTTGAAAAATTCAAAAGTGCTTTTAAAAATGATAAAGTAAGAATTGAATATATAAAAGACAGTCGGCTTGCTTACATTAAAATTTTAGAGATACAACCGGATTTAATTATTCTTGATCTGTTAATGCCTAATATTGATGGTATCAGTTTATCTCATAAATTAAAATCAAGTAAGGAAACACGGCACATACCTATAATTATAAG
The DNA here is from genome assembly GCA_001802865.1 of Ignavibacteria bacterium RBG_16_34_14. GTDB lineage: Bacteria > Bacteroidota > Ignavibacteria > Ignavibacteriales > Ignavibacteriaceae > RBG-16-34-14. The sequence goes on along the minus strand of MHAF01000111.1, from coordinate 7,517 downwards.
TACAGCAAAAGATCTAAGCGAAGAAGAAAAATCTTCACTGCATAATACCGTTGAAGAGATAACTGTTAAATCAAAAGGTCACCCGTTGGATGTTCTTAAAATAGTTCGTGACAGAATTAGGATACATGAAGAATACTCAATGATGACTGAAATAGTAAATGAACATAAAATTATTGAAGAAGAAACTGAAGAAGAATCACAGAATGCTATTTTGCAACCCGATGATCAAAAAGATGAAACTGAATATAAAGGTACGGTTTTATTAGTAGATGATGATGAAGACACGTTATTTACAGTAAATGAAATTGTACAATCCTGCGGTTGCAAGACGATGCTTGCAAATAGTGGCCAAGAATCTCTTGAATTATTAGAAAATGAAACTCCAGATCTCATCCTGCTTGACATAATGATGCCGGGTATGGATGGGTTTCAAACTTTAAAGAAAATAAAAGAAAACTCTGAGTGGGCAGATATTCCAGTGTTTGCTGTAACCGCAAAAGCAATGGTCGGCGATCGTGAAATCATTTTAAAACATGGCTTTAACGATTATATACAAAAACCAGTTAATGCGGTTACTTTGGCATTTAAAATTGAAAAACTATTCACTAAAATCGGATTAAGTTAAATTGAAAAGAATACTTGTTATAGATGATTTACCTGAAAATGTATTCCTTCTGCAGGACAGGCTTGAGACCGAAGGCTTTGAAATATTAACTGCCTATGGTGGAAAATCAGGAATCAACAAAGCTATTAGTGAACTGCCGGATTTAATTCTGCTTGATGTTATGATGCCTGAAATGAACGGCATTGAAGTTTGCAAAACACTTGTGAACAATCCTTCAACAGTCAACATTCCTATAATACTTGTAACCGCAAAATCCGGGGCCGAAGATACAAAGGAAGGTCTTGAAGCGGGGGCATTCGATTATATTAAAAAGCCTTTCAATAAGGTTGAGCTTCTTGCAAGGGTTTATTCAGCTCTAAAACTTTCCGAAGCTCAAAAAAAATATCTTGAAGCAGAACAGAAAAATACTTTTGCTGCAACTGTCGTTACAGCTAACCATAAAATAAAACAGCCGCTCACCCTTATGAGCCTCTCTTCGGCGGCTCTTAAAAGAGAGATAAATAAAGAAGTAATTTCCAGGGAAGCCGTTATGAAGAGACTTAATTATATTGATGCAGCAATTAAAGAAATAAGTGATGTGCTGAACCAGTTGAATTCAATAAAGAAGCCCGTATTCTCTGATTATGTTAAAGATATTAAAATGATTGATGTTGATAAGGAAAAGACAGAAACTTCACACTAATTCCTGGATTGTAGCGAGCATTATATCAAACTCATATGGTTTATTAACAAAGCTATTAATTCCCATTTTTTTCATATCAATGGTCTGTCCGTTCAGTCCAAGACTTCCAGATGAAAGAAGTATAGGAACTTCTTTATTAAATTTTCTGATCTCAGCAACACAATCCAGTCCATTCATTTCGGGCATATTATAATCGAGTATTATAAGATCAACTTTAATTTCTTCGGTCAAAACTTTCAGCGCTTCTTTTCCTGAAATTACTCTAATGACGGCATAACCATTTGATTCGAGAAGTTCAGCTAAAAGATCCCGCAGCATAATTTCATCATCAGCAAGAAGTATTAATTTATCAGCAGGAGAAACCTTATCAACTTTGGTTGGCTCATAAGAAGGGAGATAAACATCAAACTGGGTTCCTTCATTTATGTTGCTTGTAACATCAATATGCCCGTTATGCGCTTTTATAATTCCATAGGATACATAAAGCCCTAAACCAGAACCTGTTTCCTTTTCTTTTGTAGAAAAATAAGGATCAAATATTTTTTGAATGTTATCCTCGCTTATCCCCGATCCGTTGTCTCTTACTGTAAAGCATACATAGTTTCCTTTATTTAAAAGAGGATAGTTTATGATGTTTTTATTACTAACAGTAATATTACGTGCCTTTATCGTTAGAATACCTCCCTTGTCATCAATAGCTTCCTTGGCATTAACAGATAGATTTAATAGTACCTGGTAAATTTCGGTTGGGTTGCCTAACAAATCATATAAATTTTCTTTTATATCATAATTTAAAGTAACCTTTTTAGGGAAGGTTTGAGTGATAACCTTTATTATCTCAGACAATAAAAGGTTAGACTTTATTAACTCTTTTCTCTTAGGTGTTGGCTTTCCAAACGATAGAAGACCCTTGGTTAAATCTCTTGCACGGATGGAGCAATTTTCAATGTTATCAATAAGCCGGGTTACATTTTCACTTTGTGGAACTCTCTTCTTCAGAAGGTTAAGACTTCCAAAAATACTTGAGAGTAAGTTATTAAAATCATGAGCCATACCGCTTGAGAGTTTTCCAATTGTTTCGAGTTTTTGTGCCTGCAATAATCTGTTTTCAAGAGCTAAGTTCAGTTCGCGGGTCCGAAAACTTGTAATAGAAAAAGTTAGAAGCGATGCAAGCCTTTCGAGAATAGCTGTTTCCTCCGTTGTGTAGCTGTTATTCTTCCTGCCAAGTATAACTGTTCCTATCAGTGTATCTTCAAAAAAACAAGGTAGAATAATTAAATATTTGCAATTAAATATTTCAGTAAGATGATATCCAATATTGGCTCTAACATTTTCAATGACTAAAGCCTTTTTATTTATAGAAAGCCATCTTTGAATATAATTCAGGCTATCTTTTAAACCGCGGCTGGTCTCATCAGGGGCTTCAATGTATTTATCAGGATCATAATAATGAAAAGAAAATTTATTTTTATCTTCTATCAATAGGAGGAGTCCAAATAGACTTCTGCTCGAAGATGTAGCCTTTTTTAGTATCTCATCTGTTATCTTTGTAAAAGATTTTTCCTTAACCAGCACAGATAATATTTCATGGAATTCTTGTTGAAAATTTATTATATGGTTTTTAGATGGTTTTTTATCTTTAACAACAAATTTATTTTTTACTTCGAGCTTTAAAAGATAACCATCCAGCTTTTTGTCTGTTTTAAGAGGTGTAACCAGCAGTTTATTATCTAAGCCGGGAATTTTTATTGATGAATATCCCGGTTTATCAAATAGAAGGGATTCAATCTCTGAATATTGAAAAAGTTTCGAAAGGCTCTTTCCTTTTATTCTTTCAATACCCGAATTCTTTTTAAAGTTTTTATTAAACCAGAGGATTTTTAGATTCTTATCGGCTATAGCTAAGGAGTCTTTATCGTTTTCAAGTATCTCTTTGAGAGCATATTTAGATATGATTTTATCAACCATGAAATCTTTTATTCTTGTCTGATCTCGTACTTCTTGATCTTAGTATAAAGAGTCTTGGGGCTTATTCCAAGCCTTGTTGCAGTTTGTGCTCTATCCCACTTATAATAACTAAGTGCTCTTGCTATATGTCTCTTCTCAACTTCTTCCATGCTTATAATTTCCTCAGAACTTCCATTGTCTTCGTAGATATGGGATGCCCTGCCTTGTGAGCCAACAATCGGGAGGCTTAAATCGTCAGGCTGGATAAATTCCCCTTCAGCAAAAATAATTGCGCGCTCGATTATATGTTCAAGCTCCCTGATATTGCCATTAAATGAATATGATAATAATGCTTCTTCGGCTTTTTGTGATAGTTTTTTCGGTGACCTGATTGGGGATTTGGTTTCAAGGAAATGATTTGCAAGAAGAAGGATATCCCCCCTTCTGTCTCTTAAAGGAGGAATTGTAAGAGTTATTACATTCATTCTGAATAAAAGATCTTTTCTGAAATTTTTATTATCAGCTTCTTCAATAAGATTTTTATTTGTTGCCCCGATTACTCTTACATTTGATGTTAGGCTTGTTACACCGCCGATTCTTCTATACTCTCCGTTCTCAAGAAATCTTAACAGCTTTGGCTGTAATGATAAACTTAGCTCTCCAATCTCATCAAGGAACAATGTTCCTCCATGAGCAATTTCAACAAGACCTTGCTTAGTATTTTTTGCATCGGTAAAAGCGCCTTTTTCATGTCCGAAAAGTTCGCTTTCAATTAATTGATCAGGAAGCGAAGCGCAGTTGATAACAACAAATGGTTTATCTTCGCGTGCGGAATGTTTATGGATATATTCAGCTAATAATTCTTTCCCTGTTCCGGTTTCACCTTCAACAAGAATATTTGAATCGGACATTGCTGCTTTGTTGGCAAGATTAATAACCCTGTGAAGTTCAAGGCTTTCGCCAATAATGTTGCTGGCAGATTTTTTATTTATCTGGTTTGAAAGAATAGTTGTTTTTACAAGCAGGTCTTTATGTTCAATAGCCCGGTTTACGGCAAGAACCAGCTCATCAAAATTATAAGGTTTGGTTATAAAATCATAGGCTCCCATCTTAATGCAATCAATAGCTTTTCTTATTTCAGATTGTGCAGTAAGAATAACAACCTGGAGAGAAGTATTAAACTCGGATACAAATTTTAAAACTTCCTCTCCTGAAGTTTCTTTCATATTTAAATCAAGAAGTAAGACATCGTAATGTTTCTTTTTTACAGCATCTATGGCGAAACTTCCATCATAGACAGCATCAACACCGAAACCTTCTTCTAAGAGCTGTTCCTTTAACAAATAACACAATGTTTCGTCATCATCACAAACAAGTATTTTTGCATTTTTTGACATGTTACCCATTTATAATAATTGTTTTACAACTTGTTCAAAATTTGAAATACCAGAGTCATTTATTTATATTTGCACTCATTTAATTTTAAGGGCGCGTAGCTCAGGGGTAGAGCATCTGCCTTTTAAGCAGAGGGTCGGTGGTTCGAAACCACCCGCGCTCACTCTCCCTAAACTCCGAATCTTTTAATCTATCGTCCTAATTGAATAATTTTATTCAGGCATAAAAATAAGAAGATATTAATTAAAATAACACAATTTTACTTGTAGTGTATTATTTTTAATTAATTACAATAACAATTTTAATGAATAAATTAAGGCATCTTATAAATGGGTGATATAGTTTTTTGGACTCTGATACGACTGGCAATTTCAATTCCTTTAGCATGGGTTTTAAAGGATTATTTAGATTATCCTATCTGGTGGATATCAATTGTTATTATTTTATATGGATTTGTAGTTTATCCTGCAATCATCAGTTATAAGAAATTTGAAGAAAAAAATAAGAATTTATTTGAATCATCCTTATGTTCAAGCTGCAGGCATTTTGATAAAAGTGCTGTATTGTGTATCAAGTATGATAAACATCCGACATTGGATTACATTCCCTGTGAAGGTATGGATTGGGAGCCCAAAACTTTTGAGACCGAATAATGTTTTTATTTCAGGTATAATCCACCGGAACAATCCGAAAATTTGATAAGCCGCAACACAATGAAGATAAAATTATTATAGATATAAATAGAGCGGTAAAAACCAGTTTGATAAATAATTACTAATTGCTCTTCACAAACTCATAAGTTGTAAACTCAACAAATGGATGAACACTAAGAGTGAATGATTTAACCTTGCCCTCTTCGGTTACAAAAGGAATTACTCTCACACCATAAATCGGATCGCTGTATGTGCAGAGAAATCTGTTCTCTCCAAGACTTAGGGTACTCTATTCTCCAATAGCCCTTTCTAATTTTGCTTTTGCAATTTCATAATCAATTACTGTTTGTATATAATTTGTTTTTATCTGCAGCAAAGTAACTTCAACATCAAGAAGTTCCGAGTTAAGCAGCAAACCTTCTTTATACAATTCACTTGCAACACGGTAATTCTCTTCGGCTTGTGCAACACTTGTTTTAGATACAACAAGTTTCTCCTTTGTTTGAACAAGATTTAAATAATTCTGTGTAACCTGTAAAAATATGGCATCCTTCAGAATCTTGTAGTTATCTTTAGCTTGTTCAAAATCTGCTACTGCCTGCGTAGTTTGATAACCTGATTTATTCCAGTTCCAGATATCAAATGATACTGTAATACCAACATCCCAGCTATCCCGGAATTTATCATCAGGTGGAAAATATCTTTGGTTTGGATTTGCATAGTAGTAGTTACCATTTAAAAATAATTGCGGATACCAACCAGACTGGACAAGTGCAATTCCTGTTTCACCAGCCTTAACTCTGTATTCCATTGCTTTAAGTTCATGCCGGTTTAGTAATGCTTTCTCTTTAAGATTTTCAAGATCATTAATTTCATCAATCTGCTCAGGTATTTTATATATTTCAATTTCAGTTGTTAATGGGAGTTCAATTAGACTATTGAGATTTAACATTGCAAGTTTAATCAGGTTTGCGGCATCAATTTGTCTTAGCTGGGCTTCAGCAAACTGAACCTTTACTTTTAACAGATCATTATTTGTTGCAAGACCCTCAGCTAGAAAATTCTCTATATTATTTAAATGAGCTGTTATCTGTACAATATTTTCATCAACAACATTCTTTAACATATTTGCCTTGTACAAATTCCAATAAGCAGTTTTAATATCGAGAACCAGATCCTGTTCGGCTTGTGTCAATTCTTCTTCGGCAGCAAGCGAATTATATTCTGCAATATCTGCCGCACTCTTTAATTTGAATCCCGTAAAAAGAGGCTGTCTTAACGAAAGCCTTAAAGTGTAACTGTTTGGTATGTTTTCAATAATGCTAAAGTTTCCGAATTGAGTATTGATTGAGAAGGGATCAATATTACTTAATCTTGTATAGTTTGCTGAGAAGTTAAGTGTTGGCAGTCTCTCACTATTAACTTCACTTAATCTTGCTTCGGCTTTCATCACCTTCATTTTTGATATATTAATTCTTTTGCTTTTCTCCAAACCTATCTTAATACTTTCATCCAATGTAAGTTTTATTTTTTCCTGCGGGAAAGCTGTAAAGCTTAGAATGAATATTATAATTATAAGAAGTTTCATTTTTTCACCATAACCTTTTTCAATAAAATTAACAGTATAAAATTAAGCATTATCTTAATAAGGGAATTTTATGGTAAGTTTTTTTAACCAAATGTTATTATTTTGTTATAACTCAACGGCAGGACTTAATGATATTTATCTGTAAAAAACAGGATAGTTATGAAAAAGAATGTGTTAATAACCGGTTTAATTATTTTCTTATTCAGCATTACAGGATATAGCGGTAAGGAAGCAAAATCAACAAATAGAGAAAGTGAGATGATTGGAATGGATTCGACTCAGAATTTAAATCTTGAGATAGCAACTTTTGGCGGAGGATGTTTCTGGTGCACCGAAGCATTTTATGAAAGAGTTGACGGTGTGCATAAAGTAGTGTCTGGTTATGCAGGAGGGACAGTAAAAAATCCCACCTATGAACAGGTATGTGATGAAACAACCGGGCACGCTGAAGTAATACAGATTAGTTATGATCCGAAAGTTGTTTCTTATGATGAACTCATGGAAATATTCTTTAAAACTCATGATCCAACTACTTTAAATAGACAGGGCGCTGATGTTGGAACGCAGTATCGTTCGGTAATTTTTTATCACAATGATGAACAGAAAAAGAAAGCCGAATATTACAAA
>MHAF01000110.1:23058-25999 GCA_001802865.1 Ignavibacteria bacterium RBG_16_34_14 | reverse complement strand
GCTTTGCTACAATAAATCTACTCCCGCAGATTTTGATGTTATCATTTCTGATGAATGTCATCGTTCGATTTATAATAAGTTTACTGATGTGCTCGCTTACTTCGATGCAATTCAGATCGGTTTAACTGCAACTCCTGCTGAATTTATTGACCGTGACACATTTAAGTTTTTTGACTGTGATGGAAAGACGCTAACTTTTCTTTACACTTTTGATGAAGCAGTTAGAGAAGAATACCTTGTTGATTTTAACGTTTATGCTGCACAGACAAAATTCCAGAGAAAAGGAATTAAAGGCATTGATCTAACCGAAGAAGAGAAATCTATACTACGATCAAATGGGATTAATCCGGACGAACTAAATTTTGAAGGAACTGATCTTGAAAAGAAAGTCACCAACAAAGACACTCTTCGTGCGCAATGGGAAGAGTTTATGGATAATTGCTTGAAAGATAAATCGGGACAGTATCCGGGTAAAACAATAATCTTTGCTGTTACACATAATCACGCTATGCGACTTGCAGAAACTTTTAACGAGATGTATCCGCAATATCCGAATCTTATTCAGGTAATCGATTCGAAGATGGAAAGAGCGGATGTGCTTCTTGAAAAGTTTAAGAAAGAGAATATGCCGCGTATTGCAATCTCTGTTGATATGCTTGATACCGGTGTTGACATACCTGAAATAGTTAATCTTGCTTTTATGAAGCCTGTCAATTCACAGATTAAGTTCTGGCAGATGATTGGAAGAGGAACAAGAAATCACGAAGCCTGCAAGGTTTATGATTGGCTGCCCAATGGTAAGAAGGAAAGCTTTCTAATAATTGATTACTGGCAGAACTTTGAACAAGCTAAGATTGATGATACGAGCAGACAAATATCAATAAGAGTTACAATCTTTAATACTCGGTTAGTAAAACTCCAAATGTTTTTAGGTGAACAGGAAAGTGTTGATGCAAAAAGAATTATTAAAGATTTACGCTCCGATATTGCTGATATTCCGCTTGATTCTTTTTCAGTGCATAAAGTTTATCATGAAGTTAAGGATGCATGGCAAAATGATTTTTGGAACTACATTACCCGTGATAAGATAGAATTTCTAAAATTAAAAGTTGCACCTTTGCTAAGATTTGTACCCGGAATAAACAATGAGGAAGCATTCTTTATAAACAAGATGGAGAGACTGGGACTAAACTTCTTGCAAAGAAAAGACCTTGCAACTGTTATCGAATCTATAAAAGAAGATGTTTCACTACTGCCAACAAACCTTGCACAGGTTGCTGTTCATATTCGCGTTATAAACGATGTGCTTTCCAACGAATTTTGGAAAGAAGCGAACCTTGCTTTAATTGATGAAACTAAAGAAACTCTTGCGCCGATAATGAAATACAAACAGCAGAAACCTTCTTTGGTTATTGAGCTTGGACTTGATGATATAATTGAATCTCGACGCTGGGTAATTTTAAGAAAGGATAATGAAAAAGTTTACATTGAAGAATACAGAAAACGTGTTGAGAAAAAGATACTTGAACTCGCAGACAAACATCCTGCAATAATAAAACTTAAGAATGGTGAAGAACTTACTATTGATGACTTGCTTGATCTTGAACTTACACTTAGCAAAGAACTAAAAGCAGAAGATATTTCGCTCGATGAAGAGAATATGTTAAAAGCTTATGGTGTGAAGGTTGGCAGCTTTGTGGATTTCCTTAAGCACGCATTGAACATAGAAAAGATACCAAGCTATGAGGATATTGTTAAAAAAGCTTTTGATGCATTTATTCTTGAGCACAATTACAATGCAGACCAATCACGTTTCTTAAGAGCAGTGCAGAATGTATTTGTGCAGAGAAGAAAACTTGAACCGGCAGATCTTTACGAAGAACCATTTACAAACTTTGGCAGTAATGCAGTTGATAAACTTTTTACTGAAGATGATGTGAATGAGTTGGTGGAATTAACAAAGAGATTAGTAGCTTAAAAATTAAAAAGAGGTTAGAATGGAAAAGAATAAAAAATTTGTTTTAGCTCCAGAAGCTAAACAACCATCAGGGACAATCAAGCAACTAATAGATGACTTCAAGGAATCAATTGAAACTTTGGAAGGTAAATCAAACAATCCGTTTGTTTTATTTCAAGACGGAAAGAAGATTGGAGAAACTTATCAAACTCCCTGAAAAAACCAAAAATAGTAATCCGTTGTCAGCAAAAGAAATGTCCGACTACAAACATCAATCAGATCAAAAAACATATCGAGGTTTGGGAACTAGAACGGATAAGAAAGAGAGAGGAAAGCTTATTGAATTATTTTTATTGTATTCGGATAAGCAAGAAACATCTATAACACATAATTTAATTGATGCTGCTGTTAGTCGATATTTAACAGAAGCTTTAGCTGAAGAGAGTAAGAAAAAATTAGCAAAGGTAAAATGAACTCTAGAGATTATAGTGTTGTTGATTTCATTTTTACACTATTTGACGATAGTAAATCATTTCTAATGTATGCTAAAGCTCATGCAGATAAACCTGACATTGCGGAAAAATATTCTCGTGCAAGCGTATTAATTGCCTGGGCTGGTTTTGAAGGTTGGATAAATAAGACTTGTTATGATTTTGCAGAATCAAGTTCAAATCTTTCAGTATTTGAAAAAGGATTTCTCATTGAGAAAAGAGTGGAGATGAAAAATGGGCAGTTTATCCTTCAGAATTCGGATAAATATGAAACAACTGAAAATAAATTCGAGTTCCTTTTAATGAAATTTGCTAATCATAGAATAGATAAACAAACAATTCATTGGCAACACTTTAAAGAATCTAAAACTCTGAGGGATTCAATTATTCATCCTAAAAAGGACAGAAAATTAAAAGTAGATATAAATGATGCTGAAATGAATTTAAAAGTATTACAACATTATATTAATCTGCTTTCAAAGAAATTATATAA
>MHAF01000110.1:22279-23038 GCA_001802865.1 Ignavibacteria bacterium RBG_16_34_14 | reverse complement strand
TAACTATGATCACCAATCCCACAAAACTTAAACATAAAATTTTGCTATTTACTTAATTGCTATGGACTGGTTTATTGAATTAAAAAAATATAGAGATTCTGATTTAAGAAAATCCAGTGAAAATTATTTATCAACAGTTTTTGCTGGTTTGTTATGTTCTGATCAAATTATTTTGAATAAGGTTTCAAATCTATTTTTCAAAGAACATTTATTTATTAATCCTTTGATTGAAATCCAAGAACATATCATAGACAGGAATATACCAGATATAGTTATTTATGATTCGAAAAAAGAAAATGAGGTTACTTTTGTTGGAGTAATCGAATGCAAATTGGGAGCTCCTCCGTCAGAAGAGCAACTCGAAAATTATCAGGTCGCTCTGAAGAAAAAATATCCTAATACAAAATGTGATCTAGTCTATCTTGGAAAACTTCCCAAACCCACTTTTACTAATTTTCCATCTAATAAAGTTTTTTGTTGGGAAGAATTACTTCAAATATTTAATGAAATAAGGATGGAAAAGGACTGTTACTTGATTGATGAATTTATAAAACTAATGGAAAAAGAAGGTTTAATTATGCCTAGACAAATCACTCGTGACTGGTTAAAAGAATTACCAGCTTATTACAATACGGTGGATTCATTTAAGAAAATGATTTTAATAATCGCTCAAAATTTAGTTGATGATGGAATATTAAAAGGTAATGTTCAACTTGAAGAAGGAGAGCGATCAAAATGGTATCGAGGTGTAAGACTAAA
>MHAF01000110.1:0-22213 GCA_001802865.1 Ignavibacteria bacterium RBG_16_34_14 | reverse complement strand
TCACGAAAAATGTCAGTTAAATAAATAATTTGGTCAGAAGATTCCTTGTTCCAAAAATCATTTTCGTCTTCTAGAATTTCATACAAAACTCTAGAAGACGAAAATGATTGGGGATGGTCTGGAATGAGAGTTTTGTATGAAATTCTAGAAGACGAAAATGATTTTTGGAACAAGGAATCTTCTGACCAAATTATTTATTTAACTGACATTTTTCGTGAAATATTAATTAAAAGTGAACTATGCTCACTAACTCCACAACACTTAAACAAAAAATAGATTCTCTCTGGGATAAGTTCTGGTCGGGAGGGATTTCTAATCCGCTTACAGCTATTGAGCAGATGTCGTATCTCATATTCCTTAAACGGCTTGAGGATAATGATAATTCAAATGCTGCAATGGCAAAGAGAAGGAATGAAAAATTAACTTCTGTATTCAAAGGCAATGAAGATTGCAGATGGTCTTACTGGTCTCAGTTGCCGGGCGATCAGATGTTAAAACATATTCGCGACAAGGTCTTTGAATTTCTTCGTAGTCTTGGTGGGGAAACGAGTACATTTACACAGCATATGCAGGACGCATATTTCATTATTCCAAAAGCATCATTATTACAGGAAGCTGTAAGTATTATTGAAGATCTGCACTTAACAGAACAGAATGTTGATGTGCAGGGAGATCTTTATGAGTATCTGTTAAGCCAGTTAACAACTGCAGGTAAGAACGGACAGTTCAGAACTCCGAGACATATTATAAGAATGATGGTTAAGCTTGTTGATCCGAAAATCGGTGACAGGATTTGTGACCCCGCTTGCGGCACATCGGGATTTCTTTTTAATTCTTATATGCACATACTCGAACAGAATACAAGTAAGGATGTTCTTGATTATGATGAAGAGGGAATGCCACATCATTTAATCGGCGATAAAATTACAGATAAAAAACTTTTTAAGTTTCTAAAAACTCACGCATTAACCGGATATGATTTTGATTCCACGATGACACGTATTGGTGCAATGAACTTGATGCTTCACGGAATTGATAATCCCAATATTCGTTATACGGACACACTCTCTAAATCTTATAACGAAAAGGAAATGTATGATATAGTTCTTGCCAATCCTCCGTTCAAGGGTTCGATAGATGAAACAGATGTTAATGCGAGATTCAAGACAAAAACAAAAAAGACAGAGCTGCTTTTTGTAGAACTGATTTATGATCTGCTTGTAACCGGTGGAAGAGCAGCAGTAATTGTTCCCGACGGTGTTTTGTTCGGAACAAGCAAAGCTCATATTGATGTCCGTAAAATTCTTATTGATAACTGCAAGCTTGAAGGAATAATTTCAATGCCTTCGGGAGTGTTTAAACCTTATGCTGGTGTATCTACTGCTGTTGTGGTTTTTCAGAAAGGCGGCATTACAGATAAAGTCTGGTTTTACGATATGGAAGCTGATGGATTTACACTTGATGATAAAAGAAATAAAACAGATAAGAATGATATCCCGGATATTTTGTCAGCGTGGAAAGAGAAGTGTCATTCCGAACTGACCAAAGGTCATCCTGAATTTATTTCAGGATCTGAATCTGTTTCGGAATCTAAGAAAGTAAAGAAGATGCTGAAACAAGTTCAGCATGACAAGAAAAAATGGATTTGTGTAGATGTTAAAGATATAAGAGGAAACAAGTACGATCTTTCGATCTCGCGTTACAAACCGATTGAGTATGAAGAAGTTAAATATGAAAAACCGGATATGATAATGGAGAAAGTGTTAAAACTTGAAAACGAAATAGCCAGAGACATTACTGATATAAAAATTTTTTTAGATAAATAATTAACTCATCCCAACCCTTCTCTTAAAAAGAGAAGGACTTATTAGAAATTTTGACTCTATATTTTACATCTTGACATGATAAAAAATAAACTGTTCTTATTGATAATAAAATCTCTCTCTTTTTAAGAGAGAGATTCAGAGTGAGTTGATTATGAAAAGCCAGATGTGATAATGGAAAGAGTATTAAAATTTGAAAACGAAATTGAATCGGACATCAAACAAATAAAAAAGATGCTCAAATATGGTTAATAGAAAAACCAAAGTTCAAATAAAGGACAACTATTTAAATCTCGTTGATGATTTAAGTGGGATTCTTGCATCTGCGCGAAAGGCATCGGCACGTTCAATCAATTCAATACTAACGGCAGCATACTGGTTGATGGGTAAAAGAATTGTTGATTATGAATACCAGGGGATGGATCGTTCTGAGTATTATGGAGAGAGACTTCTTGAAAGGCTTTCTTCCGACCTTAGAAAGAAATATGGACGAGGTTTCTCCCGTCAGAATATTCAATTAATGAAACAGTTTTATGAAGATTATCCTCTCGAAAAGATTAGCCAGACACTGTCTGGCAAATCCTCAGCAGATATTAACATTCGCCAGACACCGTCTGACAAATTTTTATCCATTAGTAACATTTTCCAGACACTGTCTGCACAATCTTTTTTTACAGAGCTGTCAAAGGCTTTTCAGCTTCCGTGGTCTCATTATGTACGGCTATTATCTGTAAAAGATCCGGGTGCGAGAAAGTTTTATGAAATCGAAGCTTTGCGAAGCGGCTGGTCGGTTCGTCAACTTGACAGGCAAATCTTTTCTCAATTCTACGAAAGAACGCTCCTTTCAAAGAATAAATCTGTAATGCTTAGGAAAGGAGAAAAACCGTTACATGGAGATACTGTAACTGCCGAAGAAGAAATTAGAGACCCGGTCATTCTTGAATTTCTTGGACTCAAAGATGAGTATTCCGAAAGCGACCTTGAAGAAGCATTAATAACACACTTAGAAAATTTCCTTCTGGAGCTTGGAAGTGATTTTGCTTTCATTGGTCGTCAAAAGCGGCTTCGAATTGGTAAGGAATGGTATAGAGTGGATCTTCTTTTTTTTCATCGCAAGCTTCAGTGTCTTGTTGTTATTGATCTTAAAGTCGGCAAGTTTACACACGCAGATGCGGGACAGATGCATCTTTATCTTAACTATGCAAAAGAACACTGGACAAACAAGAATGAAAACCCGCCGGTTGGTTTAATACTCTGTGCTGAAAAAGATTCTGCAGTTGCTAAATATGCACTTGAAGGGCTGCCCAATAAAGTCCTTGCCTCAGAATACAAGCTTGCTCTGCCCGATGAAAAAATTCTACGCGATGAGTTAAACAAAACTCAAAAGATGCTTATGGGGAGACTTAAAAGTAATGAATGATTTCCCTTTTGGCTGGCAGGTTAAATCTTTGGGTGAAGTTTCGGAAGTAATTAGAGGAATTACTTTTACACCGAATGATAAAGTTGAAAAGGAAGATAAAGGTGCAATTCCTTGTTTGCGAACATCTAATGTTCAGTTCAAAGTAGATTGGGATGATTTAATATATATCCCAAGACATTTAGTAAAAGATAAGGAACGATTATTAAGGGAAGGCGATACTCTCGTTTCAACTGCAAATAGTAAGGATTTAGTTGGTAAGTGTGCATTTATTGATGAATTAAAATTTGAATCGACTCTTGGTGGTTTCATTTCTGCTATTAGACCAAATCAAAAGTATATTGATCCCTCTTTCCTTTTTCACTATTTAACCCAGGCTTCAGTCAGAGCTTATCTAAAAAAAGTATCGCGACAAACTACAAATATTGCGAATCTTTCAATTCCAGATTTACTTAGTCTTAGAATCCCTCTCCCACCACTCCCAATCCAAAAACAAATTGCAGGGATACTTGAGAAAGCAGATGAGGCAAAACAAAAACGCAAAGAAGCAAACCAACTAACAGATGAATTTCTTCAATCTGCATTTATAGAAATGTTTGGCGACCCGGTGAAGAATCAAAAAAGGTGGGAGGTTAAGGAATTGGATGAATTAGGGAAAATGGCTCGTGGTAAATCTAAACATAGACCACGCAATGCACCATTTCTTTTAGGTGGTAAATATCCATTAATTCAGACTGGAGAAATTGTAAACTCATCAGTTTACATAAAAGATTATTCACAGACATACTCTGAAGAAGGATTAAAACAAAGTAAAATTTGGCCAAAAGGAACTTTATGTATCTCCATTGCGGCAAATATTGGCTTTACAGCAATCCTGAGTTTCGACGCGTGTTTCCCAGACAGTGTTGTAGGTTTCGTTCCTGATAAAAAAGTTATTATTGAGTATATAAATTTTTACTTTAAATTCATTCAGAGTCAATTGGAAGAAATAGCACCGCAAGCAGCACAAAAAAATATTAACCTGGAAATTTTAGGCAATTTGAAAGTTCCTGTACCACCAATCTCTCTCCAACAACAATTTGCAGAGATAGTAAACAAAACAGAAGCATTAAAAGAAAAACAAAAACAATCAGAGCAGGAGTTGGAAAATCTTTTTCAGAGCTTAATGCAAAGAGCGTTTAAGGGGGAGTTTCATTTACCAAATTCAACTGTTAGGTGAGCCTCGCTTTACTTTCACTAATTTCATTTACTTCTGCATCAGCAAAACCATAATTGCCTTCTGTACGTGAAGTCTGTTCTCTGCTTCATCAAATACAACTGAGTTCGGAGAATCAATTACTTCGTTAACAACTTCCTCACCTCTATGAGCAGGGAGGCAATGCAAAAAAAGATAATCTTCTTTGGCGTGTTTGACAAGCTTTTCATTTACCTGGTATGGTGCAAATATTTTCCTTCTTTCTTTAGCTTCGGATTCCTGTCCCATACTTGCCCAGACATCTGTGTAAATAACATCTGCATTTTTAACAGCTTTTTCCGGGTTGTCAAGTATTTCAATTTTGCTGTTCATTACTTTGGCATTTCTTAATGCGTTATTTACTATTTCTTCATTGGGCCTATATCCTTTTGGAGAGGCAATCGAAATATGCATTCCGACTTTTGAACATCCGTTGAGTAAACTATGAGCCATATTATTTCCATCACCAATGTAAGCAAGCTTCAATCCTTTAAGCTTTCCTTTCTTTTCAAGAATTGTAAAAAGATCAGCCAAAACCTGGCATGGATGGAGAAGATCTGTCAACCCGTTTATTACAGGAATAGAACCATATCTTGCAAGATCAATTACATCCTGGTGATCGAATGTTCTTATCATTATTCCATTAAGATATCTTGACAGAACTTTTGCCGTATCGGAAATGTTTTCGCTTTTTTTTAGCTGGAGATCAGTCGGTCCAAAATACATTCCAATTCCACCAAGCTGGTAAATTCCAGTCTCGAAAGAAACTCTTGTTCTCGTAGATGGTTTTGAAAAGATCATTCCGAGTGTCTGCCCTTCAAGATATTTATGCGGCACTCCATTCTTCAGTTTCTTTTTAAGATCCGCAGAGAGATCGAAGATAGAATTTATCTCATCAAGAGAAAGATCATTTATTGAAATTAAACTTTTACCTTTCATATTAACACTCATAAATACTCCTGTATATTAAGGAACTATTCTTGTTCCCGTTTCTGTATTATTTAATTGAGTTGCTTCGGTAATTATTGTTTCATTACCTGTTTTCTGCACAAAATTAATTGCTGCTTTTATTTTAGGACCCATACTACCGGATGCAAATTCACCAGCATTATAATATTTAATTATTTCATCAAGCTTAACCTTCTCAAGAGCTTTCTGATTTGGTTTATGAAAATTAATATATACGTATGGAACATCAGTAAGTATAAAAAACTTATCTGCATTTATTAAACTGGCAAGAAGTGAAGAAGCAATATCCTTATCAATTACAGCTTCAATACCCTGGTAGTGATTATTATCATCGAGAAAAACCGGAATTCCTCCGCCTCCTGCAGTAATCACTATATTCCCATCCCATGCAAGCTCTTTAATAATTTCTTTATTTATTATTTCAAGAGGTTCAGGAGAAGCAACAACTCTCCGCCATCCTCTTTTTCTTGAGTCTTCCTTGAATACAAAGTTATTAATCTTTGTAAGCAGTTCTGCTTCTTCTTTAATAAAGAAAGTTCCAATAGGTTTTGTAAGATTTTGAAAAGCAGGATCATTTAAATCAACAAGCACTTCAGAAATAACTGAAACAACATTTTTTTTAATATTATTCTCAATCAGTATATTTTTAATCTGTCTTTCAATCATATAACCAATGCCTCCCTGAGAATCAGCTACACAAATGTCGAGAGGCATTCTGGGAATTTTATAAGTATTATATCCCGCTTCATTCCTTAAAAGAATATTGCCCACCTGAGGTCCATTGCCATGTGTAATTACTAGATTGTAATCATTCCTTATTAGCTCAATAAGATTTACACAAGTATCGTAAGTATTTTTCTCCTGCTGTTTAATAGTTCCTACCTGATTTCCGCGAAGGAGTGCGTTGCCACCGAGAGCAACGACTGCAAGTTTTTTCACAAGAGACCCTTTTCTTTCAATACAGTTTCAAGCGTAATACTTCCTTTCTCATTTAACTCGTATTTAACCCGCGTAAAAGGTTTATTGATCTTTAATAATCTACCAAGGTCAATAGGTGTTCCAATAACAACCGAATCACAATCAGTTCTATTAATTGTTTTTTCAAGATCTTTCATTTGCTTTTCGCCATAACCCATAGCTGGAAGAAGCACTCCTATATTAGGATACTTTTTAAATGTTGCAGTAATTGAATCTACAGTGTAAGGTCTTGGGTCAACTATATCGGAAGCTCCCAATCTTTGAGCAGCAATTGTACCCGCTCCATATTTCATTTCGCCGTGAGTCAGCGTTGGTCCATCTTCCACTACCAGAACTCTTTTCCCTTTTATCAGTTCAGGATTATCGGCAGTAACAGTAGATTCAGCTTCAATTATCTTTGCATCGGGGTTTACTTCTCTAATATTTTTCTTTACAGTTAGAACATTTTCAGGATCAGCAGAATCAATTTTATTGATAACTACAACATCAGCCATTCTTAAAGAAGTATTTCCGGGATAATAAGTCATCTCATGTCCCGGCCGATGTGGATCTGCAACTGTAAAAGTTAAATCGGCTTTATAAAAAGATGTATCATTATTTCCACCATCCCATAAGATTATATCCGCTTCTTTTTCTGCTTCTCTAAGTATTGCTTCATAATCAACGCCGGCGTAAATGACTCCTCCCCGGGATATATGCGGTTCATACTCTTCAATCTCTTCAATTGTACAGTCATGCTTTTTTAAATCGTCATATGTTCCGAATCTTTGAACTTTTTGTTTAACAAGATCACCATAAGGCATAGGATGGCGGACAGCTACAACTTTCTTTCCTCCATCTCTAAGGATATTAACTATTTTTCTTGATGTCTGAGATTTACCGGATCCGGTTCTTACAGCCAGAACAGCAACAACTGGTTTAGTACTTTTGATCATAGTTCTTTCTGCACTTAAAAGAGTAAATGCTGCACCCGCTGTATTAGCAATTGATGCTTTTGTCATCACGTAGTTAAAAGGTACATCAGAATATGAGAAAACAACTTCTTCAACTTTTAATTTTTTAATCAATTCCGGCAGTTTCGATTCTTCATAGATCTTTATTCCATTGGGATAATTTTTCCCGGCAAGTTCCGGAGGATAAACTCTTCCTTCTATATTTGGAATTTGTGTGGCTGTAAATGCAACGACATTAAATTCGTTGTTGTCTCTATACACTGTATTAAAATTATGAAAATCGCGACCAGCCGCTCCCATAATTAAAATATTTTTCTTCGACATTTGAAATCTCCTTTGAATATATACTAATTTCGAAAATTATAATTCATGAATGCAAATTTCGGAGGCTGAGCTAAGTTCCCACTAACAGATGAGCTATAAGAAACATGATATTGAATAAATTCTAAAAAAAATCGTATTTAATTTAATAAATGCCTGACCTAAAAGGTAATAGAAACCGGCAATAATTAACTTTTGGCATTTCATTTTTACTTTTCAGACTTGAAAAAAGAGGGTATTAAAAAACCCCTGAAAATAAAGGAAACTTTTGAGTTTTGGCTGATAAATTACTATTTTTGTAGCAAAAATTATTCCAGTGAATGTTAATAAAATCATTCAAATTGAAAATATTTTAGTTGGCAGAGAAATTGCGAAAACTAAGTTTACCTGCGATCTTAAAAAGTGTAAAGGTGCCTGTTGTACTCTCGATAGTGAATACGGCGCACCGCTTATGTTTGAAGAACTGGAACTGATTGAAAATGTTCTGGATAAAATTAAGGATTATTTGCCCGAAAAACACAGATCGGAAATTGAAGCTAATGGTTTCTACGAAAGAAAAGATACTGGATTAATTACAAGAAGCTTTAATAATAAAGCTTGTGTCTTTGTTTATTATGAAAATGATATTGCCAGATGCGGAATTGAAAAAGCTTTTTTGGACGGCAAAACAAATTTCAGGAAACCAATCTCTTGTCACCTCTTTCCTGTAAGAATTTCTGAATTTGGAGGTGATGTTCTGAGATTTGAAAAATTTAATGAATGCTCTCCGGCTCTTGAAAAAGGGGAAGAAGAAGAAATAAACCTTATTGATTTTTTGAAAGAATCATTGATAAGAAAATATGGAAATAACTGGTACTTAAAACTTAAAGAAATTACGGATACTGAAAATGTTATCACTTAATCAACGACTTGCACAGCAGCAGAAATTATCTCCACAGCAGATACAATATCAAAAACTTCTCCAGTTAAATACACTTGCCTTAGAACAAAGAATAAAAACAGAACTTGAACTAAACCCGATACTCGAGGAAGTTGCTGAAGAAGAACTAACCCAGGATGAAAAGAAAGATGAAGAGGAAACGGATGAATTTGAAGACTATGATAAAGAAGAATTTGATCTTGAAGATTTCATGAATGATAAAGACTTTGATGGAGGAGACAAAGTTAACAGGAGTTCCGACGATGAAATTTATCATCCGGTTGCACCGGCACGGGAAAATTTAAGCGAGCATCTTACCAAACAATTAACAGTACTTGACCTTAATGAAAATCTTTATTCACTTGGTGAAGAAATAATAGGCAACCTTGATGACGATGGATATCTGAAACGAAGTTTAAAAGATATTATTGATGAGCTTGGCATGTTCGCTCATATGGATGTTTCTTTGAATGATGCAGAAAACCTACTAAAGAAAATCCAAACTTTTGACCCTATCGGCATTGCATCAAGAAATTTGCAGGAATGTTTGATGGTTCAATTAAATCATTCAAAGTTTGATCCTTACTACAAATATCTTGCTCAGCAATTGCTTGAAAACAACTTTGATGATTTTACAAAAAGACGTTTTGATGCAATAAAGCAGAAGATGAATCTTACAGATGAAACATTGAAAGCTATTGTTGATCTTATCCAGAAGCTTAACCCAAAACCTGGTGAAGGTAATATTGAATCCGACCAATTAAACCAGATTACTCCGGATTTTATTATTGAAAAAGTGGATGACAATTTCGTTATCACACTTAATGACAGAAGTATGCCTTCAGTTACTTTGAGCAGAACTTATTTGGAAATGTTCAATACAAACAGGAAGAATAAAAAGAACCCGAGAGAGAAAGAGACATATAAATTTTTACGGGAAAAATTTGAATCTGCAAAATGGTTCATAGCCTGTATTCAGCAGAGAAGAGAAACTTTGATGAAGATTATGCAGGCAATTCTTGAGAGACAATACCAGTTCTTTGAGAAAGGTCCTAAATTCTTAAGGCCGATGATCTACAAAGATATTGCTGAAGAAATAATGATGGATATTTCTACAATAAGCCGTGTTGTAAATGGGAAATATGTTCAAAACCCAATGGGAATCCATGAATTAAAATATTTCTTTAGTGAAGGGTTGAAAACTGATTCGGGGGAAGAAGTTTCAAACAAGCATATAAAAGAAAGATTAAAAGAATTAATAGACCAGGAAAGTAAAAAATCACCTCATAGCGATGATAAACTTGCAGAGCTTCTTAATGCAGAAGGAATTCATATAGCAAGAAGAACTGTAGCAAAATACAGGGAGCAGTTAAGACTGCCGGTTGCCAGGCTAAGAAGACAGATATGATTGATTATGCGATTGATGTAATAATCATCATCCTTGGTTTTACATTATTCGCAATCTCACATTCGGTGCTTGCTTCATTAAAAATTAAAAAAGTAATTGCTAAACGGATTGGAAGTTATATGGCTTTCTACCGCTTTGCATATAATGTCATATCTGCTGCTATAATTTTGCTTCTCTTTCTTTATTTGCCAAAACCGGATGTAATTATTTATGATTTAAATTATCCATACGATATTATTATTTTAATTCCACAGTTTTTATCTCTTGCTGGACTTATTTGGTCGCTTAGTTATATCGGTACAAAAGAATTCCTCGGAATCGAGCAGATAAAACTCTGGTTTAATAATCAGTATAATTCGGAACAACTCGATGAAAAAATGAGATTAACATTTGAAGGTCCATATAGATATATAAGACATCCCATTTTTCTTTTCGGTGGATTATTTCTTCTTTTAAGACCTGTTATGGGACTCTTCTATTTAACTAGTCTTATATGTATTATATTTTACATTTATGTTGGTTCTTTTTATGAAGAAAAACGTCTAATTGAAAAATTCGGCGTAAGATATATTAAATATCAAAAAGAAGTTCCGGGATTTTTTCTGATAAGATTATTTAATCCTTACAAAGAAAATTAGAACAACAAAATTAATTTTACCATAGAGGCTGTCTCAGAACTGTCATTCCAAACTTGTTTCGGAATCTTTGGATTTGATTTTAGGCAAAATTCAGAGCCTGAAACGAGTTCAGGTTGACAAATTAAGGCTTTTAAGACAGCCTCACGAAATCTTAATAGCAAATTTCAGAGGGCAGAAAATGAGAAATAAAATCAGGTCAACTACCATTTTAGGTGTAATTAATAAAGGAGAAGCTGCATTAGGTGGAGATGGTCAGGTTTCTCTTGGCAATACTGTAATGAAACATAACGCAATGAAGATTAGAAAAATAGCCAACGGAAGTGTTTTATGCGGGTTTGCAGGAGCTACTGCAGATGCATTTACTTTAATGGAAAGATTTGAAGATAAGATTGAACAATACCGGGGAAATGTGAATCGTGCGGCAGTGGAACTTGCAAAAGACTGGAGGACTGATAAATATTTAAGAAAGCTGGAAGCAATGCTTGCAGTTATTTCGGAAGATAAAGCTTTGATTATTTCCGGAAACGGAGATGTTATTGAACCAGATGATCAGATAGTCGCAATAGGTTCGGGAGGAATGTTTGCACTTGCTGCAGCAAAAATGCTGAAAAAATATAGCATCCTTTCGGCTGAAGAAATAGTAAAAGAAGCATTACTAACCGCATCTGAAATTTGTATTTATACTAATGATAAAATCAATGTCGAAAAAATTAAAAAGTAAAAACATTATGGAAGAAACAAGGAAAGAATTAACTCCTTCTCAGATAGTTGGAGAGCTCAATAAATTTATAATAGGTCAGCATGAGGCTAAAAGGGCAGTTGCAATTGCATTAAGAAACAGGTGGCGCCGGCAATTAATTCAGGATAATCTGAGAGAAGAAATATTACCAAACAATATTATTCTTATTGGACCTACAGGAGTTGGAAAGACTGAAATTGCACGCAGGCTTGCCAAGCTTGCCAACGCTCCGTTCTTAAAAGTTGAAGCTTCAAAATTTACTGAAGTAGGATATGTAGGAAGAGATGTTGAATCTATGATAAGAGATTTAACAGATATTTCAGTTAATATGGTTAAATTGGAAAAGACAAATGAAGTAAAAGCAAAAGCTGATGAGCTTGCCGAAGAAAAGATACTTGATATTCTAATTCCGCCGGTTAAGAAAAGTGTAGGTATAACACATCCACAGGAAGGGCAGAATGATACAAACAATGAGGAATATCAAAATAAAAAAACCAGGGAATGGATGAGGGCAAAACTAAAAAATGGTGAAATGGATGATAAGATGATTGAATTTGATTCGACTGCACAATCATCATTTGGGATGCAGGTACTTGGTCCGTTCGGTATGGATGATATGGGCATAAATATTCAGGAGATTATGGGTAATATGATGCCCAAGAAAAAGAAAAAGAGAAAAACTTCAATTGCTGAAGCACGTAATTTAATTACTCAGGAGGAAGCTCAGAAGCTGATTGATATGGAACAGGTTCAGAAAGAAGCTATACAGAGAGTTGAAAATACAGGTATAGTTTTTATAGATGAAATAGATAAAGTTGCAAGCAGCGGAAGTAAGACGCAGGGACCGGATGTCTCTCGTGAAGGTGTTCAGAGAGATTTGTTACCAATTGTTGAAGGCTCTAATGTGAATACAAAATACGGCGTTGTCAGAACAGACCATGTTCTTTTTATTGCTTCGGGTGCTTTTCATGTTGCCAAACCTTCTGATCTTATTCCTGAATTGCAGGGACGTTTTCCAATAAGAGTTGAATTGAGAAGCCTGACAGAAGATGATTTTGTGCAGATACTTACTACTCCTGAGAATGCTTTGCTTAAACAATACTGTGCACTCCTTGCAACCGAAGGCGTAAAGCTTGAATTTACAAAGGATGCAATCAGGGAAGTTGCAAAAATAGCAACTGAAGTTAACGAGCAGGTAGAAAATATTGGTGCAAGAAGACTTCACACAATTCTAACGACTCTGCTTGATGAAATTCTATTTGATGTCCCGGATAAAATGCCTCCTGATAAAGTTATTATTGATGCAAAAATGGTTACTGATAAACTTGATTCGATTGTTAAAAACAGGGATTTGAGTAAGTTTATCCTTTAATAAATTAAACAGATACTGTCTCTCAAAATGGTAATATCTGTTACTCATAAGGGCAATGTCTGCAACCACATCCGCAACAGGATTCTCTTTCTAAAAGAAATTTTGCTGTAAATACTTTATATCCAGTTTCAGGGTCAACATAAATATCCTGGTTATTCTCAATGGCTTTCTTATGCAATGCCATTATTTTTTTGTAATCCTCTTCGCTATCGCTCGCAATGACTGTTTAATAGCTATGTTAGAAAATATTTCTTTATTTTTAGCCGAAGTAAAAATCAATAAACTTACATAATGAAATTAACAGGGAAATTCCCAAAATCATTTTTTATTAAAACCTTAGTCCTTCTTGTTGTATTTTTTTTCTTATTGATTTTTTCTGGGGCTTCGGATTCTTTTAACAAAACTACCCAAAATTTCCTTACAAAACTTGGAAATGAATCTGAACCTGATTCAAATATTGTAATTATTTATATAAATGGAAATGATATTTCGGCAATTGGTCCCTGGCCAATAAAAAGAAGCTATTATGCGCTTCTAATAAATAGTCTTAAAGAATTTGAAGTTAAAACTACGGGACTTGAAGTTTTTCTGAGTGCAAGATTTGTTACTCAATCTGTTTACGAAAATCTTTTAACTAATGTAATTGAACAAGCGGGTAATGTTGTTCTTGGTTCTACTGCAGGGAGTATAAATTATAATAATGGAATTTATTATACAGATTCATTGAGCTATCCTACTCCAAAGCTTTTAAATGATGAAATTAGAACAGGACATCTCAATTTTCTTAATGAAGATGGAATAATAATTCCGCTTGAAGTTAAAACTTTAACAGAAAAGGAAAAAGCTTTTTCTCTTGTTTTAGCTGGTAATGAAATTCATGAAGATTTAATTGAGCTAAATATATTTTCATCCTGGCAGAAGTTCCGGAAATATTCTTTACTTGAATATTTCGATCTCCTTCAGAATAATAAAGATTCACTTCTCTACCTGAAAAATAAAATTGTAATTATTGGTATTAGTGATCCTCAACTTGCCTCACCAGTTTCATCAGCTTTTGATGAACAGGTTCCCGGTGTTGCTTTACATGCTTTTGCTGTTGATAATATTCTGAACGGCAGATGGTTTTGTAATAATTATTATTCACTCTCTTCAATACTCTTTTTAATCTTTCTTATTGTTTTTTCTTTCTTTGTACAAAAAAAACCTGTTGAAAAAATTATTGCAAT
Organism: Ignavibacteria bacterium RBG_16_34_14; assembly: GCA_001802865.1. Taxonomy (GTDB): domain Bacteria; phylum Bacteroidota; class Ignavibacteria; order Ignavibacteriales; family Ignavibacteriaceae; genus RBG-16-34-14. The sequence goes on along the minus strand of MHAF01000110.1, from coordinate 8,216 downwards.
TTATATTTTTCTTATAATTCTTTTTCTGCTTATCTCAATTATTTATTTAAAAGTCTTTTACATAAAACTTGCTTATGTACATTTCATTATTCCTTTAAGCATCCTTTTTATTACAGAGTTGGTTTTTTACACAAGAGAACGACAGGAATTATTATTAGGAACAATTGCTGAAACAAAGGCATTAAAATCTATACTTAAGAATAAAGAGAACCAGCTAGAAAAACTTCAGAAAGAACTTGATGTTACTGAAGACGTAAAGCTAATCGAGAAAATTAAAAGTCTTAAAGATAATATCGGCAGGATGAAAAAAGTTGAAGAGGACGAGACTGCAGTTGAGGTTGGTTCTGAAATCAAAACAGAAAACTTTTTTGGAATGGTTTATAAATCTAAAGTGATGGCTAATATTACAGATCTTATAAAAAGAACTGCGCCGGAAGATGCAAACATTTTAATCCTTGGTGAAAGCGGAACAGGTAAAGAACTTGCCGCAAGAGCAATTCATTCTTTAAGTAAAAGAAAGGATAAGAATTTTGTGGCTGTTAACTGTGGTGCACTTTCAGATAGTTTACTTGAAAGTGAGTTATTCGGACATGTTAAAGGTGCTTTTACAGGAGCAGTTTCTGATAAAGAGGGAAGATTTGAAGTTGCGGATAATGGAACAATTTTTCTCGATGAAGTTGCTGAGACTTCAGAAAATTTCCAGGTAAAGCTTTTAAGAATTCTTCAATCCGGTGAGTTTGAAAAAGTTGGCTCTTCTAAAACTCAACGTGTAAATGTAAGAGTTGTTGCAGCCACAAATAAAAAACCGGAAGAAGCAGTTGCTGAAAAGAAATTCCGTGAAGATCTTTATTACAGGCTTAATGTTATTAAGATTGAGCTTCCTCCTTTAAGAGAAAGAAAGGATGATATTGAAATACTGGCTGAACATTTTGTAAGGAAAGAATCCCCCGAACTCAAAATTTCTGTTTCAGTGTTAAAAACATTAAGAGAATATAACTGGAAAGGAAATGTGAGAGAGCTTGAATCAGTTATTAAACGTGCAGTTATTTTTGCAAAATCATCAGGAAGAAAACTGCTGCAGCTTTCTGATTTGCCTAAAGAAATTGTACGAGAAACAACTATAGATTTTGAGGATCTCGTTCTTGAATCTTTAAGAAATAAAAAATTCTCCCATTCCTCTGTAACTGAGACTGCAAAGGAATTGGGGAAAGTAAACAGAACTCTTGTTGCAGAAAATTTCAGGGGTGTGGCTTTTAAAACTCTGGTTGAAAATAATTATGATATGAATGCTTCAGTCAGAAAAATTTCAGATACTGACGATCCGGAACTAAATGAGAGAGTGAAAAACAAAGTTGAAACTTTTCTTCTAAACATTGAGAATGATGTAAAAGATCTTTCGGGAAACGATTTTGAAACAGTAAAGTTAAATTTCAGTTCAAAATATAAAAACCTTCCTCAGCGGTTTCATATCTATCTTGATGAAGTTATAAAGCATTTTTTAAGGTGAATAAAAAATGTCATTCCGAACTAGTTTCGGAATCTTGTTTTTTAAGATGCTGAAATGAATTCAGCATGACTTTACCAATACCTTCAGTTACCTTTCCTGATATTTAATCGTCATATTATTTAACTAAACTTCCGTTCATCAAAACTTTGTATATAAAAATTTTTATTTTGTATAGATTTGTAGGCAGAGAAAATTATTTTTCTAAATACTAACTGTTATTAACAATAATTTTTATACTGGCATTACTATTGGGAAAGTTAAAAGGACAAATAGTTTAATATCAAAAAGGGTGAAAAAATGTTTATAAAAAAAATACTTTTTTTTGTTACTGCTTTTACGTTTATCTTAAACTGCACTTTATTCTCCCAGGAGGAAGAAAGGGGGAAGGAAGAAAAAAGTGATTCTGCTGGAACAGAAGAAATTAATTCATGGGATAATGATGATTGGGAAGATTTCAATTTTGAGTTTGATTTATTTGATTCATACAAATCACCATCAGTCTCTTTAACATATGGATTTTCTTCAATTAATCTTCATAATTTTTCAAGTTCATTTGCTAATTCTAATATTCCGGAAATAAAACTCGGCTACACAACAGAAAAACCCGCCTGGAAAGAAGAAGGGATTCTGAAATATAAATACAATTATCTCTTTTTAAGCAATGTAACCACAGATATTCAGGGTACGCCGAGTGCGAATGAAATTGAATCGAACTTGTGGAGATTTGGTTTTGGATGGGCGAATGGTTACGGTTATGATCTTGGTTCAGCAGCTATTATTCCATACAATTCCTATTCATTAGCCTGGTCAAGATTAGAAGTAAAAAATTTTCCAGCTAATGAACAGGATAAAAATAAACTTAATCTTTACAATGATGCATTCAGATTTGGAACTGGCTCTGAAGCGGGATTAAGAATAAAAGTAATTCGGCAGATTACTCTTGAAGCCGGTTATGAAAGATCTATAATATTTGAAAGACACTTATTCTGGAAATGGGCAGGCAGCGCTTTAATTGAAGCTGCCGGGCACTGGGCTTTGGATTCCTTTATTGATAAGATTATGGATTCATCTCCTTATGCTGCACCCGTTGTGGGTTTTGTTCTTAAAAGTGCTCTCTCTTACGGAGTTTATGAACTAAGACAAGAAAAAATGAACTGGCCTTTCAAAAGTGCAGCACCGCTTGCCTATGACCAGTTTAAGTTTGGTTTGACATTTACTTTTTAAATTCTTACGCGGGCTAAATATTATAATTACAAGTGGGGCTCACTTTGGAAGAGGCTGTCTCAGAACTGTCATTCCGAACTTGTTTCGGAATCTTTGGATTTGATTTTAGGCAAAATTCAGAATCTGAAACGAGTTCAGGTTGACAAATTAAAGCTTTTGAGACAGACTCTTTGGAAGTGAGTCTCATTATTAAATTTCTTTATCTACAAACTTAATCTTCACACTTACAATTTCAGAATCACTTCCAAGTCTTACAGGAGGACCCCATGTTCCAACTCCGCAGGTAACATAAAATTGTGTCTTTTCTTTCTTTAAATATCCCCAGCTTACTTTGTAAATCATTTTTGTAATATAGTTAAGAGGGAACATTTGTCCGTGGTGTGAATGTCCTGATAGCTGAAGCTCGATATTTTCCTGCACAACTTCATCAAGCCCGCTTGGTGTATGATCGAGAATAATCACAGGGAAATTCCTATCAACATCATTTAGAATATTTTTTAATGATTTTCTCTGTTTGCTGGTGAAACTGGTAATACTTCTGTCTTCTCTTCCCAGAACATAAAAACTATTGGCAATAAGCATAGTTGAATCTCTCAGTATATTCATTTTAAGTTCATTCAGATATTTATCAGCTTCATCCACACCAATTATAAATTCATGATTCCCGTTGGAAACAAACGCACCATATTTTGATTTTATTTCAGAAAGAGATTTTGCAATACTTCTCCGCTTTAACATAGAAACATTGTCATCAAGAATATCTCCCGGCATTAAAACAATATCTGCATTAAGAGCATTTATTTTTTCTACGATTTCTTTACAAAGTCCCCTGTTGTTAACCGGAGTTAAATGGAAATCGGCTACAAGAACAACATTAAGCTCATCCAGCTTTGAAGCTTTCTTGGAGATTTCAATCTCCTGGTAATTAACTTTGATAATTCTTGTATTAAAATATCCAGCCATAATAACTATGCAGCTTATCAATATTACAGAAATAATAATTACAAACTTTACCGCTGGATAGTTGTTTGTTATAAATGATGGATAAATATTAAAGAAATGATTTAACAACCTGCTGATATCAATTAAAAGAATGAAGAGAAAAAAATAAAGCATGAATGCAAACCATAAGGAACCCATCCATAGCAGAATATCATATAATAAATCAGGTATATTTGTATTCAGAATTCTCGCTGCTATATAAGCTAATGCCGAGAAGCTAAAAATAGCAGCGTAAATTGGTTTAAGAAAAGGAATATGTGAGATTGCCTGCCAGCCGCGGATAAAGATATAGTAATTTAAGGCAGTGTAAACTATGAAGAAAATTATCAGGAATGAAGACATAATTTAAATAGTTTTGTTCTGAAATTTTGAATTGCTATTAATCCTGAAGTAAATTTAGTACATATTTATAAAGATATGAAAGTATAAACTTCCAAGGAGAAGGAATGAATATAATTATTAAGTCTTTCATAATATTTTGTTTTTTGTCACTCACAACATTTGCTCAGAAAGATATTGAAGGAAGCAAAGATCATCCGCTCATTCCAAGATTTCCAGGATCAACTATAGTTTTTTTTAATGAAGTTGAAAATGGAATTTATGAATATACACTCGGTCCTTTAGTAAGATCTTCCTCTGATGAGGATTTTAAACTCACCGATACAAGAAACCTGCCTGGTGACATAACAAGGATACAATATAAATTGAATGAGACTGATATTTCTAAAGTTGTTAATTATTATGAACATTCATTAAAGCAGAACGGTTTTGAAATCATTGCAATTACTAAAGCTGATAAACCGATGGAAGTTGCTGGAAGGAATTGGACGCTATCAGTTTATGACGATCTGGTTTATAGGGAAAAATCAAATATTGCCGGAACTAAAACGGGTAGAGATAACAGGTACTATATTGCGGGACATATCCACAGGCTGAACCAAAAAGCATATTTTACCATGGTTATAAATGAATTTAATAATGGTGAAATATATGTTCACGTTGATATAATCGGATCCGATACAAAAACGGACGAAAAAAAAGTTTTGAGTGTTGAACTAATAACACAAAGAATTAATGAAGATGGTCATGTTATAATTAATGGAATTTATTTTGATAAAGACAAAGCCTATATCAAAGAAGGCTCGGAGCCCGCTCTTGAAGAAATTGCAAAATATTTAAAACAAAATATGGGTATCAGTCTTTATGTTGTTGGACATACAGGTATGCTCAGTAACCTTGATTTCCAGATTGCACTCTCAAAAAACAGGGCTGACGCAGTTATAAAAGCACTTGCAAGCAGGTATCAAATTAATTCTGAAAGATTGAGCCCACAAGGTGTTGGTCCTCTTTCGCCAATAACCACCAACCAGAATATTGATGGGAGAGAAATCAACCAGAGAATTGAACTTGTTTTGAAAAATTTTTAGAAGCTAGGAAAAACATTTGATTTCTAAAATTTTTAATGATAAAAAATATTTTCAACTAACACTCTTTATTATAGTTCTTTTTTCTGTTGTGTTAAATGTAATTCTGTATTTTGCTGGATTTTATTCAATTTCAGCAGATGAAAGCGGTAGGACTATTGATGCTTATAATTGGATTAATGGAACTTATGAAGGAGTCCCAACCTGGCTTCCATTCTATAATGTTGTTATAGGATTTGGATTAAAAATTTTTCCAGATCTGTTTTTTACCCCGAGAATAATTATTTCAATCTTTGGAGTTTTGGCTTTTATCTCTTTTATCTGGATGACACATGAAATATTTAAAGACAGGTATATTACTCTTCTCTCCGCACTTATTGCTCTCCTCTATCCCTCAAGAGTTATTTTAAGTTCTGTCCCTCTTTCAGAATCATTTTTTTTCTTTTTTATTTTTTCAGGTATTGCCTTTTTTACAAGGTGGCTGAATTCAAATAAAAATTATCTTTTATTTTTTTCTGCTTTAACCTTTGCTTTTTCTTCCTCTGTAAGATATGAAGGCTGGCTCTTCTCGGCCTCTTTCGTACTTGTATTAATATTTTTCAAGCTATTAAAAACAGAAGAAATAAATACAAAAACAATTATAATTACTGGTTTAATTGGTTTGATATTTCCGGTTTACTGGTTCATTTATCAGTCGGGTGCTGCCGGTAATCCCTTTCAATTTTTTTATGATGTAAATAAAAATTATGAGCACACCCTCGGAATATCTTTCTTCTCTATACTTAAGCATAATTATTTAACAAGGTTTATACATCATAATCTTATTTATCTTTGTTTCCCGGGCGTGTTTGTTTCAATCTATCTTTTTTTAAGAAACAGTAAAATAAGGAAATGGATGAGCTTAATTTTAATTCCATTTATTCCGCTTATTCTGGTTTCTTTTACAGGAAGAGGAATACCAACACATAATATCTGGAGAATCCCTGAACTCTGGAATATTCTTTTGATACCCTTCACTGCATATTTTATGAAGAACCTCAATTCATTTGAAATTAAATATTTAAAAAATTTAAAAAAGGGTGCAGTTCCTTTAATAATTATTATTATGCTGATGTATTATTCTTTTCACGTATACAGGTATGTAGATGATGAATATCATTTTACGAATGAAGAACTTAAGATAGGAAGATATGTTGAACAAAATTTAATTAAAGCTGACCCGGAGAGTAAAATATTAATTGAAATTCCCGATTGGTCTTATCTTCATATTATCCTAGCGTCCAACAATCCCGGAAACTTTATAAAAAGCTCTGAGGGAGGCGATCCACGGCTTATTAGAAATCCTACTATCACTGAAAGCAGCAGAATAGATCTCGCTGAAATCACAAATAAAAATATCGGGTTTATTCTTGTAAAAAGCCGGGAACTGAAAAATAAAATTCAGTATAATCCTTTCTTTAAAGAGAGAAGAAATTTTAAAGAGTGGTCTTTGTACGAAGTTCGATAGCATGAGAGAGCAAGTTCAAGTGCAAGTTCAAGAAGTTTTAAGCATGAACTTACACTTGAACTTCGAAGGTTACTCAAGTTTAAAAACTTCTCTGTATCCTCCTTCAACAAGACTCATATAATCTTTCATAATTTCTTTCACTTCAGGTTTAGAAGTGAAACCACGAACCTCTTTTTCAAATCTGCCGAAGTCATCAGTTTCATACTGAAGAACAACCGTCCAATATTTCCCAACAATATCTGTCATGACTTTTGCATTTTTAAATCCTTCTTTCTCCATAAAAAGAATAGTTTGCTTGAATTTTTTGGCAAGCTCACCCGCTTTTCCCGGTTTTGTTGTAAATACATCTCTTATAAGAAGCATATAACCTCCTTGGGATTTTGGTTTGTAGAAATTATTAATAGGAAAATTTAAAGTAAAGATACTTTTTAATTTTTAATTAAAAAATGATGAAGAATAATATTTGTATAAATAAAACTTACCTGTTTTAAGCTTGTTAAAGCAAGTTGTTTTAGCTTGCCATTTTTTGGATATTTCCTGTCGTCAGTTATAATGCCTTTTATAAAATAATTAACACATTCCTGATGTTGAACTAAGTCCAGTATCAGATATCCATTAAGAGATCGAGAATAATTTGCAAAACTTAATCTTCGCTTTATCTCTTGTTGTACCAGTCTTTCTCATAGTTGTTCTTGGCTATATCTTAAAAAGAATTGGAATAATAAATGAAAATTTTATTACGGTTTCATCAAAATTGGTTTTTAATATTTCGCTTCCTGCATTAATTTTCTTTGAGATATCGGCAATTGACGTTAGTGAAATATTAAACATTGGACAAATAACATTTATTTATGCCGGTACATTAATTTCTTTCGGTTTAGCATGGCTTATTGCAGAGTATATTTCGAAATCAGGAAAAGATAAAGCGTCGTTTATTCAAGGAAGCTTCAGGGGAAATTTTGCAATTGTTGGACTGGCAATCGTCGTTAATTATTATGGAGTTGAAAATCTTGGTAAGGCTTCGCTTGTTTTGGCTTTTACAATTCCGCTTTACAATATTCTTTCAGTTATTGCTTTAACAGTTCCTTTAAGAAAAGAAAGCCAGCTTAATTATATAAGCGCTCTCCTTGAGATTGCAAGAAACCCTTTGATAATTGCAGTGCTTGCAGCTCTTCCATTTTCTTATTTAAGAATTAGAATCCCCGATGTAATTCACACAACGGGAAATTATCTTTCAGCATTAACGTTACCTTTGGCACTGATTGGAATAGGGGGCTTTCTTAGTTTTAGAGGTATTACAAAGAGTTCTTCGCTTACAATAGTTTCAACTTCTTTAAAGCTTATTATACTTCCTGCACTTGCAACATTTGCTGCATACTTATTTGGTTTTAATGGGATGGATCTTGGAATAATTTTTATTCTCTTTGCTTGCCCAACTGCAATTGCAAGTTTCATTATGGCTGAAGCAATGGGAGCCAACAGCAAGCTTGCCGCAAATATACTTTTGTTAACTACTCTTGCTTCAGTTGTAACAATGACGCTTGGTCTTTTT
>MHAF01000109.1:5446-21486 GCA_001802865.1 Ignavibacteria bacterium RBG_16_34_14 | reverse complement strand
TCTTAAGATCTGTTTGTTTGTATTGCATGGAAGCATCACCATAAATATTCATCTTTTTTTTCTTTACATAAAAGATGAGTGAATCAGAAGCATTTGCATAAATTACTGTATCAACATCGTAAGATTTAGTTGAAATAGTATCTTGTACAGAAAGAGTATCATCAAATAAAGCAATTCTTAAAGTATCAGGTAAAGATAGAGAATCAGTTTCCTGTGCAAAGGAATTTAAGGAAGGTATAATGAAAACTATTATGAATAAAAATCGCATATGAGAAGATAATCTTAATGCAACCTAATCAGCAATGGAGTTCAAGAGCAAGAGCAAGTTCAAGATGAAGAGCAACGCAAATACATATGTCCAATGATCCATGCTTTCTCCTCAGGATTTATAAAACACTAAAGCCGAAGCACCTTTAATGCCCGCATCATTTTTTAGTTTAGCAGGAAGAACTTTTACTCTTTTCTTTGTAGGGATAAAAACTCTTTCTACAATCGTTTTCTGAATTTTATTTATCAATGGTTTGCCAAAGCCAGAGACTCCGCCTCCGATAATAAATGTGCTTATATCAAGTAAGTTACTTACTGAAGTAAGAACAGAACCAAGTTGAATTCCCATATTTTCAACAACGGATTTTGCAAATTCATCACCCTTCTCCATTGCTTCCTGTATTATGCGAGGTGTTATAAGATCAACTTCGTTATTTACAAGCTCAAGAATTTTCGAACCGGGATTATCCTGAAGTTCTTTGATCACCTGCTGCTTCAAATAATTAATTCCAATATATGCTTCAATACAGCCGACCGATCCGCACTTGCATTTTGGCCCTTTATAATTAATTGAGATATGTCCAAGTTCTCCTGCTGCCCCGAATTCTCCTCTGTAAATTTTATTATTAAAGATTATACCACCACCAACGCCGGTACCAAGAGTTATCATAACAAATGAATTATATTTTTTACCTGCACCAAAAATATATTCACCAATTGCAGCAGCATTTGCATCATTCTCAATTAAAGTCTTTATTCCAAATTCCTTTTGAATAATTTTTCCAAGTTTTATTCTTCCCCAACCAGGAAAGTTCGGCGGATATTCTACAGTTCCCTTTTCATTATTTATAACTCCCGGTGCTCCAATACCTATTCCTTTTATCTTAGCTTTTTTTTGAGCAAGGATTTGTTTGATTCCTTTTTTAATCTGCGATATAACTTCATCAGGACCCAATTCAGCATTTGATGGAATTGAAGTCTTCGATAAGATTACTCCAAGATTTGAAACTATACCAAACTTAGTACTTGTTCCGCCTAAATCAATTCCTAATGCGTATTTAATTTTTTCTGCCATATTTTCAGCCTTATATAAGACGAATTTAGATATTTATTTGTTATCAATTTGAATACTGAAAATCAACTATTTTTACCTCCTCAGGGTAAGTTATATCTCCAATGGAAGTTGTAACTGTTGGTTGAGCAAAAACAGTTATTTTAGATGAGCTGCCTGAATAACCTCCAATATTTAGTGCGAGGTTCAGAATAGATTCATACCCTTTCTCCTTAAAGAAAGGAATTAGATCCATTCCTATAGAGAAAGGAATATTAACAGCTTCACCTGTTCCTGGTACTGTAACAGGAGAATTAATATTTCCTGAAATAGTTTCCTTATCATCAATGAATAATCGCCAGGGAAAACTTTTTATTGCGGCATCCGTTCTCTTGTATCCTCCTGTTCCATCATTTGGATTTTTGGCTTCCACATTTAGAATAAATGAAACAGGAAGTTTTCCTGATGCAAAACTTGAAGAGATTTTTAAAAGTTCTAACGGTGTAAAATCTTCAATCTTTCTTTTGTTTGTAAGATCAACTCCGCTTAAGCTGAAATTATTTACATCTCCAAGTTTGAATTTTAACCTTGATAAGTTTATGAATGTTTCATAAACGCTGCAGCTAAGGTTATTTAGTAAAAGCAAAAATATAGTTGAGATAACAATATTTTGAATTAATCTTACTCTTAATCGTAATCCTGCTCGATTAATCAGATTATGATTAAGATTACGATTAAGATTCTGAATTTTATGAGCTGGATTATTCATCTTTATTGAATTTCCATTCTTGATTCTTCTATCTTTTTAATAATTTCTTCAGCAACTCTCAAAGCTCTCAATCCATCTTCTCCCGAAACTATAGGTTTTGTTTTTTGTAAAATAGAATTAACAAATAACTGCAACTCATATTGAAGAGCATTTATTTCTCTAACCTGCGGCTGTTCATAAATTAATCTTTTCTTTTTATCACCAATCCCAATCTCTCCAAAAGAAATGCCCGATAAAACATTTTCATCTACCGAAAGTAAGCGGTAGACTTCTGAAACTCCTGTAACAAAATCCAATGCTATATAAGTATCTTTCTGAAAGATCCTCATCTTTCTCATTTTCTTTTGAGAGATTCTGCTTGCTGTTACATTTGCAACAGCGCCATTTTCAAACTGAATTCTTGCATTGGCGATATCAACATTATCCGAAACAACTGCCAGACCATTTGCATCAATTTTTTTTATATCACTTTTTATAAAACTTAGTATCACATCTATATCGTGAATCATAAGATCAAGAACAACAGCCACATCTGTTCCGCGGGGATTAAATTGTGAAAGTCTGTCAGTTTCAATAAAAACAGGATTGGAAATATATTTTTCGAGTGAAACAAGTGCCGGATTAAATCTTTCTATATGACCAACCTGAAGGTTAAGATTTTTTTTATCAGCCAGCTTTACAAGTTTCTCTGCTTCTGAAATTGTAGATGTTATTGGCTTTTCAATAAAAACATGTTTCCCCTTTTCAAGGCACCTGTTTGCAACTTCAAAGTGAGCAGAGGTTGTAACCGCAACTGAAACAGCATCAACTGAGTTTAATAGTTCTTCTTCATTGTTAAATAATTTTACCTTAAACTCAGCAGCGGCGTTTTCGGACTGAAGTAAATTGGTATCGAATATACCTGCACACTCACAATTTTCAAGTTCTTTAAACATCTTAACATGAAGTTTGCCAAGATGCCCTGTCCCAATAACTCCTATTTTAAGTTTTTCCATTTTAATGACTAATAATTTTTGAATAACCTATTATTTTATCGTATCCACCGTAATTCTGATCTTCATAATACAAAAATACATGATAAACATTTGTTGCTTCCCATGTATTTCCTTCAAGGACAACCCAGTTCTCATTTTTTATTGCTCCGTTTATAACATCAGCAAGAACATACTGGTAATCGTAAACACCTCTTTTTAATGCAATGGTTTCAGTATAAAGCCCGCTATTATTTGTCATCTCATAGTCAGGAAGGAGCTGCCAGTTATTAAAAGCACCTGTAAGAAAAATATTTCCTCTAATTTCATCTGGCGGTCTGAATGAAAAAGTTACATTCAGGAAGGTAGCAAATTCATCACGGAAATTTGTTAAGATTGAACCGCCATTTAAATCCCTGGGGGCATCTTTAAAGAATCTTGAATATTCAATCCCATCAAATTGTGCTTTAACATTCTTGGAGTTAAAAACATTTATATTTCTTAAATCAACTTGTCTGTATTCATTACCGGGGAGAATATCTCTTGCTGTAAAAGTAAACTTCCTGTTGCCGTCCCAATAAAATTGTCTTTGATTTGTATTAAAGTTCCTGTCAACTACAATTGCATCATATATTTTCAGGTTTTCAACTATTTCAATATGAGTAACAAATGCTGGGAATAATTCATCTGGCAAAGAAAATTCTGTGGTTATATTGAATACTTTAGCAAGATCTGCAGGAAAATAAACTTTATCTTCAAGCTGTTCACGTTTAATAGTTGTTCCCATTATAACTTCTTCATATATAACATAAAACCTCCCCATCGCATAAACAACAGATGTATCATTTGATTCAGTAATGTAAAACGTCCATTTACCTGAAAAAGGAAATTCAACATCTTCAAAGTCTGAAGGGAAATTTCCTTTGAAACGATATTTAGCATCTTCAACAGTTGCAGGCAAAGTAACCAGATCGAGGAAATAAGCTATGTTCTTTCCATGGTTAATAAGAAATAAATTATCAGTCGGATTCCAGTCTTTATCACAATAACGAAAAACAACATTAAGGTTTGGTATGAATTCGCATTCAACATCAAACTCGATTGTTATATTATTGCCACCTTTCTGTGAATAATAGATAACAGGTAAAGATGTTTCATCACCTGTTGTGTAAGCTCTTAAACTTTTTATAATTACATTCTGTGAAAAGGTAAAGGTGTTAAAAATAAGGAGCAGGAGAAGAAGAGATTTGTTTTTCAATTTATACCCGGATTATAATTCAATCCTGACCTTGTCGGGACTACACATTTCATTATAATAAACGGGATAAAAATTCTTATATTCTTCTGTTCCCTTACGGCTTCGAGCAGAAGCATATTCGTTCCAATTGAGTTTCATTAATTTTCCTTATAAAAAAGACTATCCAATTCTTCTTTAAATTTTTCAATATCTTCACACAAGTAAAATGTTTTCAAAAAATTTTCAGCAGAGGCTTTTTCGCCAGCATTCAAAGAATTAATATAAACAGTCGCCAGTAAAGATTTCATCTCAGTTGATTTGACGCAATGATTTATATCTTCTAAATCAATTGAAGAAAGAACAGTTTCATTTTCTGTAATGAAAATATCATAAAGCTCTTCATTAACATAAAAAATTTCTCCATCTTCAAATTTCCAGCAATTGATCGGGATCGCTTTTATTTCACTTTCTTTATTCAGGTATGAAAAATCGTTATTTCCTGTAACAATAATAAGTCCTTCTATTTCCCCTGAAAAAGTTTCGTAAGGGAAAATCAAACCGGAATTAATTGAATCAGCCAGATAAAATGAGTCAATCGTATTAAAGACGTAAAGAATAAAACCAGTGTTTCCATTAGTTTGAATTGAATCTATAATAAGCAGTTCCTGTACATCATCTTCATCCAGGTCAGAAATAAAACTGAAAGGATGAAAGAATTCTTTTTCAAGGACAAGATTTTCATCAGGAGTAATGACACTTAGCTTTGTTCCTTCTAAACTCGCTGTAAATAATTCGAATTGATAAGATTCTTTTTGAGCGAAGGAAATTTGAGTTAATAGAAAACAGATAAAAAGAACAGCATATAAAGTTCCCGATATTTTGCTAATTACGGGCAAATTATAGTAAGATTTCATTTAACTTATTTTTCTGCAACTACAACCGAAAGATGTTTTACTAATTCACCAATTACTGCTTTAGCATCACCGAAAAGCATAAAGGTATGATCTGCATAATACAGCTCATTTTCAATTCCAGCAAACCCAGGATTCATTGAACGTTTAATTGCAAAGCACATTTTAGCTTTATCTGCATTAATGATAGGCATACCAAAAATGGGGCTGCTCTTATCAGATCTTGCTGCAGGATTAACAACGTCATTTGCACCAACTACAATAACAACATCAACCTGGGGCATATCGGAATTAATATCATCCATTTCAATCAATTGCTCGTAAGGAATTTTCGCCTCAGCAAGGAGAACATTCATATGCCCGGGCATTCTTCCTGCAACAGGATGAATCGCAAATTTAACATCAATTCCAAGTTTTGAAAGCAGATCATATAACTCCCTGATTCTGTACTGAGCCTGGGCTACAGCCATACCGTAACCGGGAACAATTACAACTTTACTTGCCTGCTCCAAAATCTGTGCAGCACCTTCCGGAGTTTCCTGCTTTGCTGTCCTTTGTTCAACACCAGCTTTTGCTGCCTGCACCTGACCAAACGCACCGAATAAAACATTAGTAAAAGAACGGTTCATAGCTTTACACATAATGATTGAAAGGATTAAACCTGAAGAACCATCGAGTGCGCCGGCTGTTACTAATAATTTATTATCCAGAACAAAACCCATTGCTACTGCTGAAAGCCCTGCATAAGAATTAAGAAGTGAAATGACCGTTGGCATATCGGCTCCGCCAATTGGAATTATAAGCAATACACCGAACAGCACAGCCAGAAAGATTATTGCAGGAAAAAGATATCCATATTCAACAGGATTTATGATTAACAATATTCCAAAAACTACAGCAACAGCTAACAATCCAAGATTAATAAAATTCTGACCTTTATAAGTTACGGGTCGCTGCGGAATCCATTTAATTTCCTGCAGTTTACCGGCTGCCATAAGGCTTCCGGTAAAAGTAAGGTAACCTAAAATTATTTCTGCAATAATTGCAACCATTATAAATACAGTTAGGTTTTCAGGACCTTCATCAAGCCATAGATAAAACTTTGCAGTACCGACCAAACCGGCAGCAAGACCGCCAAAAGCATGCGATAAGGCTGTTCGTTGAGGAACTGCAGTTAAAGGAACTTTAGATAGTGGAATTCCAACAATAAAACCAAAAGCTATAGCAACTGCAATCCATTCCCAATTAACAATTGCGGGGTCAATAAGGGTGCTTATGATCGCGATAGTCATTGCTGCAACACCAGAAAAAACTCCTTTACGGGCTGTCTTTGGATCTTTCATCCAATGGAGTGCAAATACAAAAAGCGCTGTAGCTACTATAAATGAAAACTGAACAATCGAGTATATCATGATTTCTTACTCTCCCCTTTTCCAGATTTTGTCTTATCCGTCAAGGCTCGGCCTTGCCGAGACTGAAACATTTTAAGCATTCGGTCTGTAATTAGAAAACCGCTTACTATGTTTGTCATAGAGGCAAAAAGAGCAACTGCACCTAAGATTGTGATGTAGTCAGGATAATCATGACCCGTAAGAATAAGGGAACCAACTACGGCAATTGCAGATATTGCATTAGTAATGGACATCAAAGGTGTGTGAAGCAAACGTGATACACGGGAAATTACTCCTATACCAATAAAAGTTGCTAGCATAAAAACAAAAAGCATTGAATAGAAATCTGTGGAAGAGGCAGAGGTTTCATCTTGTGCGAGGATTCCACTTTGTACAGAAAGAAAAATTATAGTTGTTAATAGCAGAATTTTAGTTTTACTAAACATTAATAAACTCCAGGTATTTATTATCAGATTACAATTTAAAAATTTTAAGAACTACTGTACAACTCTTTCCTTTTACATAGTGTTAAGTCATTTGTTTTGTACGTTTTTAAGAATGAATTTTTATTTTTTATATTTAATTTTTACAACATCTATTAAGCTTGCCTCAATGCTATTTTTTATCGGTTTCTGCCAGCCATCTGAGTCTAAATATTTGTAAACTTTTTCAAAATCGTGTCTTTCAATTAATGTATTGTCTCTATTATATACTTCCGCATCAACTTTTCGTGTTTTTCCATTTCTAATATTTATAGAATATTTAGCTATCATATATTTCATATTCTTATACTTTTTACCATTTGATTCCCCAAATATGAATTGCTTGGCTTCTTCATAGTTTTTATCATTGACAACTTGTTTGGTAGTAATCTGATATATATTTTCAGATTCTTGAATAATATTTGGGTCATAATATGTACTGAAATAAATTGTTTCACCATACTTTATCCAGTTAATATTTTTTTCATATAAAACTGAACTGACGCAATATTGCTGAATAAAATCATAAACATTTTTATTTCCCAATTCTCCAGCTATACTAAAATCTTCACAACCTTCGTCTATTCTTCCTAAATTTATTTTAGATTTACCTCTTTCAAAATAGATGTCTGAATTTTTTGGATTCAATATTAGCGCACTGTCCAAGTAATATATTGCTTTATCGTATCTGCTTATGTTGAAATTTGATAACCCAAGTGTATATAACGAAAGGAAAATATACCTTTCATCAGGATGTCCGATTTCTAATGTAATTTCAAAATCTTTTATTGCACCATAAAAATCTTGGATTTCAAATTTTGCCAATCCTCTATGGCAATAAACCTCTGCGTAGTTACTGTCAATTTCGAGTGCCTTAGTAAATGATTCTATCGCTTCATCGTATTTTTTATCATTAACAAAAGCTAATCCTTTTGTTATATATTCATTTAAGTTTTGAGCGTTGGAAAAAGTATTTATTATTGTAATAATAATAAGGGAACGCAAAATCATTCTCATAAATATTTCAGGTGTTTATTATTAAAAAATTTTTTTATGCTTTTTATAGATATGTTTATATTCAAAATTTTTCAAATAAATAATAGTTTTATCAATCGAATTAGCAAAAGATTTAATTTCTTTTAATTGGTCAATTAATTTTTTAGCCTCTTTTACTTTATAAGATACCCACTTGTAATGAATGAATGAACCTCTAATTTCAAATAACTTCTCAATAATTTTTAGATGATTTGTGTTCAATGGCGGATAATCTAAAAGCTTCCATAACCAAGTATATTTACTTTTAGAATTAGTTACACGCATTATTACTTTATAATATTCTTCATCTATTTTTTTTCTTTTAAGGGCAATTAAAATCATTTGATTTAACCAATGTTCCATCCATAAAGCATAAAAAACAATAGATGAATGGTAATCCTTTTCTTTACAAAATTTTTTAGCATTACGAAGTAAACTTTCTTTATGGTCAATAGACACTTCCAAATCAGTTGTTGCAAGATTTTTTTGTATATAATCATTTATTTCATTTTTTATCTGTTCCTTTGATTTATTTTCTGTTTTAATTATTCCATCTCGGATTAGATTCCTACCCAATTCATTAGTGATTCGTTTGAATTCTTTTATGTTTACCATCTTAATTTACTAAGCACATAATGGAGTTGAGGGTTAGGATTACTTAACCTATTTGGTTTTTTGATAATACAATCATAATTCCGATTTCTACTGGTTTACGTTATTATATCACTCCCAATTAACTTGCCAATAATAAATTTTACCTTCTTTATTAATATACATTTGTGTTACTCTTGTTGAACCATCTGAAGACCTTTGGTTATATATAAGAATTTTCCCCTCTTTTCCATCAGGGTAATCTCTAGCTGGAGCTCCCCAAGAATGAATTAACTCAGCTTCTGTGTGTCCAATCCAAGGGTTTAATTGGTTCCTTACTATATCACTATAACAACCATTTAGGGAAAATATTGTTAAAATTAAAACTATAAACATTAAGTTTCTTTTCATTTTATCACCTTCTTATGAATAGATACCTAATTATTACTTATATACCATTAATCCCCGCCATTGGCGGCGGCAAATTGCCACATGGCAATTTATAAGTTATCAAAAACAAATTTCACTTAAGAAGTTCTTTAACTCTCTGATTCACCACTTTACCTTTATAAGTTATCAGTGAACCTTTTACAATTTCATTCTCTAAATTCAAATCAACCTTTCCATCTTTGCTGATATATGTTATAAGGGCTAACAAATTCTTTGCATATACTTCGCTTGAATGAGTTGGAACAAGGCTTGGTAGATTTGGTTCGCCAATTATTGTTACACCATATTTTTTAACAGTCCTTCCTTTTTCACTTATTTCGCAATTACCGCCAAACTCAACAGCCATGTCAAGAACAACGCTGCCTTGTCTCATATTCTTTACCATTTCCTCAGTAACAAGAACAGGAGCTTTCTTACCGGGTACCAAAGCAGTTGTAATAACAATATCAGCATTTATAACATGTTTAAAAATTAAATCTTTCTGTTTCTTAAGAAATTCCGGAGAGGCTTCTTTTGCATAACCGCCGGCATCCTGCATTGAAGGATCGGTTTCTACTTCAATAAATTTTCCGCCGAGTGATTGCACTTCCTCCTTAACAGCAGGACGAACATCTGAAACTTCAACAACAGCACCGAGTCGTTTTGCTGTACCAAGTGCCTGAAGACCTGCAACACCGGCACCCATTATAACAACTTTAGCAGGCTGGATTGTACCTGCAGCAGTCATAAGCATCGGAAAGATTTTGCCGAGAGCATCTGCACACATTATAACACTTTTATATCCTGCTATATTTGCTTGTGAACTGAGAGCGTCCATCTTCTGAGCTAAAGTAGTTCGGGGTATCATATCCATTGAAATGGCATTTATTCCTTTCTCCGCGCACTTCTTGGCTAGATCAGGATAATTTAACGGGTAAAGAAATGTTACAAGAAGAGTTCCCTCTTTCATTAAATCGAATTCATTTTTTTTAAGCTCAGGATATTCAAAGGGACGTTGAACTTTAAATACAATATCTGCTGATTGATAAAGTTCTATAAGGTTGCCATAAATTTTGGCACCTGCTTTTTCATACTGTTCATTTCTGAAGCCTGCATTAATTCCCGCATCCTTTTCAATATTAATATCGAATCCTGATTTAATTAATTTAGAAATGACTTCGGGAACAATTGCAACACGGTTTTCTCCGGGAAGAATCTCTTTAGGAACGGCTATTATCAAATTATAACTCCTATATAATAAGAATTTTCAATTAAGAAAAATTAAGAGGTTTCGAAAGGAAAACCAAATGCGAGCGTATGATCAAGAGTAAAGTTCAAGTGCAAGTTCAAGTCAAATTGAAAAATTTAAAATAATCTTTAAATACTTGAACTTACACTTAAATCTGAACTGACACTTACTCTAACAAATCAATTAAACGAATAGTTTAAAAGGGATAATGAAATGCCTGAGAGGTCAGTCTCAATATTTCTTCCATCAATACTTATATTTGTTTTATCAAAAATTGATGAGCTGATGTATTTCAAGTCTATATGCTCGGCAAGAAATTTTAATAGATCAGTTTCTAATTGAGAGTAAAACCATTTAAATAATCCCCTAGTGCTAAATACTAAACCATTGGTTTTTCTGTTTTCATTAAATCCACGCCCCTCAAAAGAACCGATTAAAATTGTAACAGTCTCTACTAAATTTATTGCGTGTGCTTTATGCACGACAACTTTATTATCGCCTTTTAACTGAATAAGATGCTTGCCAAAATCAATATCTCCAAGTAGACTCTGATAAGAAATTTCCGAAGAAAATGTAGTAGTATCAATTTTTCTATCAATTAAAATATCGTCAGCTTCAAGAATCAGATCATAGTTAATGAGATTTATAGAAATATTATCCGACTCATAATCAAAACCAAAACTAAATGTATGTCCAAGGCGGGCAGTAAGAGGTATAGGATCGCTCTGTGCAGGATCTATATAATAGACTTCATCACCAATATTAAGCCTCGAGTATCCTAAGTTATAATTAAAAACAGGTATCAATTTAGAATTCTGAGATAATTGAAATGAATAATTATCATCAATCAATTTTATAAGAGGTATACTAAGAAGAATACCATAATCAATTGCATTTACATCTACTTTTGCTACTTGCGAAGTTTCCCCTATATATCCTAACTCAGAATGAACGCTTTTAAAAGTAATTCCTAATGAAAGTAAAACATAATAGTCAACGGAAGCTCCCAATCCATAGGCATTATATGAATCATAACTGTCATAGGATCCTGTGGGTGTCCTAAATTCTCCGAAGCCAATTCTGCTGTGGATAAATCCTGCACCTGCGCTAAGACTAAGACCATTTAGCTCTTTCTTAAAGTTATACCCTAAGTTTATAGCCTGGCTGTTAAATTCAAATATTCCTAAATTCAACCAATCAGCTGAACCCGGATAAGATTGTAAAGAGATGTTATTAGTCTGACTTGAATAGCCAAGCATTGCAGGATTATAATAAAAACCAAATGGATCATCAGTAGGATGTGAGGCACCAGTCCACCCTAATCCATTTTGCAAAGGTGAAGGAGTTAAATGAAGAAATGGAAGTGCCGCTTCTCCCTGGGCATTAGTCAAGGTAAAAGAATTGAGAAGAATCATTAAGGAAATGATACTTATTGAAGTTTTCATTTGAGAGCCCCTTTCCAAATATTTGTTGGGTAAAACTAAATAGAAATATAATTAGCTGTAAAGGTAAATTTTCTTCTACAAAGGTTGTTCATGCGTCAGGCAATGAATAGTCCCTAATCCCCAAACAAGATCAACGCAGTGAATACCAATAACCGGACGATCTGTTATCAATTCTGATAAAATACCGAGTGCAATCCTGTCATTTGGATCATTAAAGGTAGGAACTAAAACAGCAGTATTTGAAATATAAAAATTAGCATAGCTTGCAGGAAGTCTTTTCCCTTTGAAAATTACAGGCTGAGGCATAGGCAAATAAACTTCATTTAATTTTGATCCATCTTCAAGCTTTGCATTCTGTAATCTTTCTTTATTCTCTTTTAAGATTTTATAATTCAGATCATCAGTCCCGCCATGGCGGGATTCTTCTACAAGTATAACTGTATCCTTATTTACAAACCTGCAAAGATCATCTACATGACCATGAGTATCATCACCGGCAATCCCTTTTCCAAGCCAGATTGTATTTGTAATTCCCAGATATTTCTTAAAAACTTCTTCGTAATCTTTTTTAGTAAAACCCGGATTTCTTACCTGTACTTTATCATCCATCAGGCATTCTTCAGTAGTTAATAAAGTTCCATTTCCATTACAATCAATGCTTCCACCTTCAAGGACAACATGTCTTCCCTTATGTTCTGCTATAACTTCTTCCAAACTAAATTTTTCAGAAATAAATCCGGGTAGTTTTTCATCCTTCTTATAATTATCATACTTAGCCCAACCATTAAACCTGAAAGAAA
Organism: Ignavibacteria bacterium RBG_16_34_14; assembly: GCA_001802865.1. Classification (GTDB taxonomy): domain Bacteria; phylum Bacteroidota; class Ignavibacteria; order Ignavibacteriales; family Ignavibacteriaceae; genus RBG-16-34-14. The sequence continues at coordinate 8,858 of MHAF01000109.1, read as the reverse complement.
CTGCTGATATATTCCCCGTTTCATCTTTCACAAAAGCAGGACCTAAATCTCTCATCCATCCGCGGTTTGTTTTTAATTTGTAGAATTCAATGTTATCGAGATTTGCATCAACAGCTTTTAAAACTTTTCTAGCTTTTGCTTCGTGATTTTTATCTTCAACAATAATTCTTACTTTTTCTGATCGGGAAATGTAGCGTGCTATTTCACAATAAACCCAGGATATGGGTGCGAATTTTCCAGGCCAGTCTGATTTATTATGAGGCCAGCCAATCCAGGTTGCTTCGTGAGGTTCCCATTCTGCTGGAATTCTAATAGACATTATTTCAGGAATCTTTCCGTAATTGGCTGATATGAATCAATTCTCCTATCCCTTAGAAATGGCCAATTTCTACGTATGTACTCAATTCGATTCAAATCAACGTCAGCAATTAAAATTTCCTCTTTATCAGTAGAAGCCTGAGCAATTATAATTCCCTGCGGATCAGCAACAAAAGATGAACCCCAGAATTCTATACCTGGAGATTTTGAATTTTCCTTTTCTAATCCTATACGATTAACAGCTGCCACATAAACTCCATTCGCAATTGCATGACTCCTTTGAATTATCTGCCAGGAATTAAACTGAGCTTTACCATGCTTCTTTTTCTCATGAGGATGCCAGCCTATAGCCGTTGGATAAAAAAGAACACCAGCTCCTTTTAAAGCAGTAAGCCTTGCACTTTCAGGGTACCATTGATCCCAGCAGATTAAAGTGCCAATATTTCCATACTCTGTATCAAAAGATTTATAACCAAGATCGCCAGGGGTGAAATAGAATTTTTCATAATATGAAGGATCATCAGGGATGTGCATTTTACGGTAAATTCCTAATATATTCCCTTTTGTATCTACAACCGCAAGTGAGTTGTGGTAAATACCCAATGTTCTTTTTTCAAACACGGGAACTATAACAACGACTTTATTCTGTTTGGCAACTTTTGAAATTGCTTCTGTGGATGGACCGGGAATTGTTTCGGCAAGATTAAAGTAATCAATGTTTTCACTCTGGCAGAAGTACTGTGAACGGAAAAGTTCCGGCAGGCAAATTACTTGGGCACCTTTCTTTGCAGCTTTTTTAATCCAATCAACAGCCTTCTTTAAATTTTTATCAGGATCTTTACTGAGAGAAATCTGGATAAGACCTATTTTGAACTTATTACTTTTTTTCTTCATAGTTGTTTAATCTTCTAATATCCAAATGTTGAAACCAGAAGCCCTGTTGAATCATATTCTTTAGCTCTCTTCAAAACACCATTCTCGTAATATTCTTCCTTATATAATTTACCATTTCTGAAAAAATATTTTGCCCAGCCATCAAGCTTACCATAAATATAATGCTGTTCTTCTTTTACAGCACCATTCAAATAATATTCTTTTCTTAAACCATGAAGTTGTGCATCATCAATATTTTCTTCGGTTTTCAGCAAACCAATATCATAAAATATTTTTGAGGGACCCAGAATAACATCATTCACATACCTGAAAGAAGATTTGATAACACCATTATCATAATAAGTTAAGGCTATTCCATTCTTAATATTATCCTCATAATTAATTTCAGATTCAATCATCCCGTTCTCATAATAATTCCTTGTAATTCCCTGACGGATACCATCAACGTAATCAATTGAGGATTTTACTACGCCATTTTCATAGAACATATATGAGCGCCCCTGTAAAGTATCATTTTTATAGGACCATTCTTCCATCAGGTAGCCGCTTGGGTAATAAATTTTCGTTGAGTTTTCTCTTTTATTATTCTTAATAAAAATTTCTTCATTAAGAGAACCATTATCATAAAAAACTTTATCTGTTCTTTCTTCAGATTCAAGTTTTCCCATATAATCATATCTAACACGGGTAATTAATTCATCAGCCACATAGTTATCAATTACTCTTATGCTTCCGCCGCTGTCGTATATCTTAACTTCCCCTTCAAGTTTATCATTAATATAAAAAGCCTCAAGTGCAACGCCGCCGCTTTCATGAAATACTCGTGTTACACCCTGCATCTTTCCATTTAAAAATCTTCTTTCAACTTCAACTGCCTTTGATTTATAATAAGTTCTTGAAATCCCTTGCAGCAGACCATCCTCAAAATTCCATTCACCCTGAAGTTCACCTGTTTTGTAATAAGTATATGTTACACTGTTAAGTTTTCCATTATAATAGTTTTGTTCAGCCCATAATTCTCCTGTTTCATAATACCATTTGGAGGTTCCTTCCTTCTGACCATTTCTGTAATTCCATTCAATGCTTTTAATCCCATCATCAAAATACCAGGTTGAAATTCCATCTTCCTTTCCCTGGAAGAAATGCCATTCTTTCCAGAGACGTCCGTTAGGATAATATTCTTTATAAAGACCGTGTAACTGACCATTCCAGTATTCCCCTTCGGTTTTGACTGTGCCATTGGGATAATATGTTTTTGTAACTTCTATTCCACCTGATTGAGAAAAACAAAACGATGATAAAAATATTACAACGCTAATAACAGGAAACTTCTTCAATATCTAAAATCTTATTGTGAATGAAAATGAATTTTTATTTATGTGATAAAGTTAAAGTTTTTTGAAGTTAAGTTAAAAGGTGTAACTTGTGCACCCTTAAACATTGTGCAAGACAAAGTTCAAGAGTTTTTCAAGCTAACCGGAAGTTTGCATTCACGAGCAAAATTTTTGCCTCCTCTGCAGCTTCAATTGTCTCAAACGAAATTCTGAAAGTTCCTCCCGTCCCTTCTCTTACTTTAAGGAGTTCAATATCCTTAATGTTAATTGAATTTCTATAAAGAACCTCAGTCAACCAGAATAAAGTACCCGGTTTATCTTCAGCATAAATAAAAACATCATAAACAGGATTTATGAAGCCTTTGATATTGGATGGAATTCTTTCCCTTTTTTTCCTGGAAAAGATAAATTCATTTTTAATAGATTTTATATCATTCTTATTAATAGAATTTTTTATTGATTCTAATTTTATAATAAAATTTTCGATTGCAGAAGTAATTTCGTTTTTATTGTAACGGAATACAGGTTCCCAAACCTCAAAATCACTTGATGCAATTCTTGTTAAATCCCGGAAGCCGCCAGCAGCAAAATCAAGATAATTATCTTTGTCAAGAGAGTTGATCAAACTGACAGCAAGCACCTGGGGTAAGTGACTTACATAAGCAATTATTTTATCATGAAAATATGGATCAATAAATCGTATTCTTGAACCAAGAAGTTTCAGTAATTCAGTAAAAGAAGAAATACAGGAGAGGTTTTTTGATTTTTCGGAAAGAATATAGAGTGAATTTTCAAAAAGGAGAGAATCAGAATTTTCAAATCCTCCTTTTTCTTTTCCCGTCATCGGGTGTCCGCCAATATAAAAA
>MHAF01000109.1:5278-5430 GCA_001802865.1 Ignavibacteria bacterium RBG_16_34_14 | reverse complement strand
CAAAGGTCGGGATGTAAGCCATTATTTTCTTCCATTCATCTTCAAAGATTCCTTTAACACCACAGACATCGGAAATTATCTGTCCTTGTCTGAGTTTGGGAGCTAATATTTTAAAATATTCAAGAGATAGATTTGTAGGAAGGCAAAGAAAA
>MHAF01000109.1:0-5232 GCA_001802865.1 Ignavibacteria bacterium RBG_16_34_14 | reverse complement strand
TAATCTGAGCGCTATTTCAGTAACAGAATCTTTATCAAAACCCGAAATTTCAATTTTCTGTTTGGAATTCTTTAATGCTTTAGCTAATGAGCCACCGATAAGACCGAGACCGAAAATGGAGATAGTGTGCATAAAGTAATCAATTCATATTTGACTTATAGTTTTCAAATGAATTTTATATTCATTTTTCTCTTGTTGATGTGTAAATCTCTGATAAAGTAATAGTGGAAATATTTTTTTGCTGAAATAATTATCCGGCTTACTATAAACATTATCCAATGAATCCTGAGCAAATATAAGCTGAAATGAAAAATGAATATGAAAATAATTTTAATTTTATTCTTTTAAAAATCTAAATATAACCCGATTAAATGTTTGTCATCGGTTTGGTTATATAACTGTCCTCTTTCATCGTAACCGGACAGGTAATTATATGCTAAACGAACAGATGATTCTTTTTCATTAAAAAATTTTACTCCCGCCTGTAAATTTTTTGTTGTCCCATAATTTACTTCTGCTTTTATTTTAAAATCGAATGCGAAGTAAACTAAAAGAAAATTCCCCAGCATTTTGCCCGCATCAAGCCCAAACTGTCCATGGATATGTTTATCTTTTCTTGGTTGATTATTAAAATTATATACAACCGCTAAATAAATTTTCCCATTTAATTTTGTAAATAGTTTTTCTGTCCCCAAACTTACATAGTCTCTTAAATAGTTTATTGGGGAGCTATTCAGTTCAAAAATACCATCATCGGAATAATGAGCACTTAAATGTCCCCAGTTAAATCTTAACAAATAATCCTTACCTAATTCTTTGTCAATAAATAAATCTACAAGATAGTCGGTTGTATAAACCTGTACATGTGGTGGTGCAAGGTTAGCAAATTTAAGTGTATTAAAAACTGTAGCAGCAATTGTAAATTGATAGAGATTATCATCAATTAAAAGGTTTAGAAGAGGTTTTTCAGCACCTATATTCCCAAACCACTCATTTGATTCAAAATGTTTCAATATTGAGAATTGATGGGATAATACATCGGCTAAATAGTGCTGATAGATTTTTTTTTCAGGGAATAAACCTGTTTTAGAAGGTTGAGAAAAAACAGATGAACTAATAAAAAGAAGAGAGCAAAGAAAAAAAATTTTCATTCTTACAAAATAACCGCTCAATGAAATTAAAGAATCCGATTAAAGAAATAAGAAAATTTTCGGAAATGCCTATAACTCAAAATCCACTGATCTTGTATCAAATCTTTCATTTAGAAATGCTTTGCAGCTTTAATTGTTTCAGAATCTTTTTTGTTTTAAACTAATTTTCTGCCAATTACTTCAGCGATAGCTTTTATTTGTGTCATAAGTTCAGAAAACTGTTCAGGGAGTAAAGCTTGTGGCCCATCGGATAAAGCATTTTCAGGATCGTGGTGAACTTCAACCATGATTCCATCTGCACCTGCTGCTACTGCTGCTCTTGCCATGGGTATTACTTTATCTCTCAATCCAGTTGCATGTGAAGGATCAGCTATTACAGGAAGATGGCTTCTATTATGAACAACCGGAATAGAGGAGATATCAAAAGTATATCTTGTATAGGTCTCAAAAGTTCTGATACCTCTTTCGCAAAGCATAATATTCTGGTTGCCGTTTGAAAGAATATATTCGGCAGACATTAACCAGTCATCTATCGTAGCTGAAAGACCACGTTTAAGCATAATTGGTTTTGCTGCTTTGCCAAGATCACGAAGCAAAGAAAAGTTTTGCATATTCCTTGCCCCAACCTGGAAAATATCTGTGTACTGTTCAATTAGATTAATCTGGCTGCTTTCCATTACTTCAGTTATAACAAGTAAACCAAATTTATCAGCGGCCCGGCGTAAAAGCTTAAGACCTTTTTCACCCAATCCCTGGAATGAATATGGAGATGTTCTAGGTTTAAAAGCACCACCTCTTAAAATTTTAGCTCCGGCTTTAGAAACAATTTCAGCAAGAATAAAGATCTGTTCCTCACTTTCAACTGCACAAGGTCCTGCAATTACAACAACATCTTTATCACCAATAACAATATTTCCCAGTTTTATTTTTGTATTTTCTTTTTTAAAGCTTCGACTGGCAAGTTTAAAAGGTTCAGTTATGCGGTAAACTTCAGCAACACCTTCAAGTATTTTAACTCTGCGAATATCAAAATTCGGCTGAACACCTATTGCACCCAGGATGATCTGTTCAACACCGGTAGATTTATGGACTGCAAATCCAAAATCTTCAAGGTGCTTAATTACATTTTCTAATTGTTTTTCAGTTACATTTTTTTCAAGAACAACAACCACATTTAGCTCCCTAATTAATGGAAATTCTTTTCCCCGGCTTCAATAGCCAGAGCAATATAATCTTCTTTAGTTGGAATTGCACAGGAATAATCAGGGCTATAAGCACAATAAGGATTATAGGCGAGATTAAAATCAATTGTATAAATAAAATCTTTATCGGGATTCAATTCAAAATCAATATATCTTCCAACTCCATAAGTTTCTTCACCGGTAGTTTTATCCGTAAACCAGATGCTGAAATATTTTTCTCCTGATTTAGATGTTCCTTCGTAAACATTTACTCTAAGCTCATCATCTTTGTAATTCAATTTTACGTATCCATATCTAACAACTTTTCTTTCTTCACCTTTGGTTCCAAAAATGACTATTGTATCCTTTTTATTATACCCATATAATTCGCTTTTAAAGACAAAGTTAGGATCCGGTTCATAATATTTTAATGGTTCAAAATGCACCTTTCCTTTAAAGTTAAAAGGTGAGTCCGGATTATTCTTCATAAAATCATCGTTTTTTTGCCGGTGTTTTTCTATCTTTGAGATATATTCTTTCTCTTCGGAAGTATAATTTTTTCCACAGGAAATTACTATAAGTGAAAAGAATAAAAGACACATCCTGATTTTCATTTTATTTACTGTAATGGTTCATTGTTACAAATCAGTTGTCATTGGCTATCCAATATAAATATCCATCTTACTTCTTCCACTTTCCATCTTCCATTAAGTATTATCCTTCACCCTTTTCTTTAATTCATTCAGTTTAATTAAAGCTTCAATTGGAGTGAGCTTTTCTATTTCAATTTGATCTATCTCTCCTCTAAGCTTATCATCATGTCCGCCTGAGGCGGATTCAAAAAGACTTATCTGGTTCTCATTTCCCGCTTTCATTCTTGAAAGTTTTTCCTTTCGTTCCTCATAAGGAGTTAGTTCTTTGCTTTCAAGATTCTGTAAAACTTCTTTAGCCCTATTAATAACAAATTGAGGTAACCCTGCCATTTGCGCAACCTGGATTCCATAACTGTGGTCTGCACTTCCCGGGTTTACTTTGTGAAGGAAAATTACTTTATCACCATACTCTCTTACTTCAACTTTATAATTTCTAATTCTTGGAAATATTTCAGACATTTCATTCAATTCATGATAATGAGTAGCAAAAAGAGTTTTTGCTTTTAAATCAGGATGTTCATGAAGATATTCTGTAATTGCCCATGCAATTGAAATTCCATCGAATGTACTCGTGCCTCTTCCAATTTCGTCAAGAAGAATGAGGCTTTTAGAAGAAGCATTATTAAGAATATTTGCTGCTTCCTGCATCTCAACAAGAAAAGTACTTTCGCCTGTAGTAATATTATCACTTGCACCAACACGAGTAAAAATCCTGTCAACTAATCCTATTTTTGCTTGCTTTGCCGGAACAAAAGAACCTATTTGAGCCAATAAAACAATCAATCCAATCTGGCGCAGATAAACTGATTTACCAGCCATATTTGGTCCTGTTAAAATAATTACCTGGTTCTCGTCTCCATCAAGATGACAATTATTTGGAGTGAATTTTTCTCCTGGCGGAAGAATTCTTTCAACCACCGGATGACGTCCTTCAGTTATTTCAATTTTATCATCTTCACTCAATTCAGGTTTTACATATTTATATTCTTCAGCGCACTCAGCTAATGATATAAAACAATCAAGCATAGCAATAAGTTTTGCATTATGCTGAATTGCTTCTGCTTCTGCAGCAACGAATAATCTTACTTCATTAAATAATTCGACTTCAAGTTCAAAAATCTTTTCTTCAGCATTAAGAATTTTATCTTCATAGTCTTTCAATTCAGGAGTGATATATCTTTCGGAGTTTACAAGAGTCTGCTTACGAATGTAATTTGCAGGGACTTTATCTTTATGTGTATTGCTGATATCGATATAATAACCAAAGACTTTATTAAAGCTTACCTTAAGTGAAGATATTCCGGTTTTTTCTCTTTCAGATTTCTGTAGATTTGCAATCCAATCTTTCCCGTGTAAAGAAATATCACGCAGCTCATCAAGTTCAGCACTGAAGCCGCTTCTAATAATTCCACCATCAGAAATACTTAAAGGAGGCGAATCAATTAAAGCTGCCTGAATTTTATCTATGAGTTTTTCAATAGGATTTAATTCCTCTCCAACCTGCTGAAGAGTTTTTATCCCGGCTGCCTTTAAAAATTCTTTTATAGAGGGAATTTTTCTTAAAGAAGTTTTTATTGCAACCACTTCTCTTGGATTTGCTCTTCCTGTACAAACTCTTGAGATGAGTCTTTCAAGATCACTAATTTCATTCAGTTCGTTAAGAAGGTTCTTCCTTAAGCTTTTATTCTTCAATAATTCTTCAATGCTTTCCAGTCTTTTAACAATTGGTTCCAGTTTTCTTAAAGGAGCAGATATCCATTTCTTAAGAAGTCTGGCCCCCATTGGAGTAACAGTCTTATCCATTATTTCAATTAAAGAACCTTCTCTTCCACCTCCCTGCATGGAAAAAATTATCTCAAGATTTCTCTTTGTTGCAAAATCAAGAGTCATGTAATCTGAAGGATTATAGAGAGTAATATGATTTATGTGAGTAAGATTGGCTTTTTGTGTTTCCTGCAGATAATTAAGTATTGCCCCCGCTGCAATTATTCCTGAGTTAAGATGTTCAATTCCAAATCCTTTAAGGTTTACAGTTTTGAACTGCATCAGTAATAATTCTTTACCATAATCAAAATTAAAAATCCAGTCATCAAGTTTAGTAACTCTAAGTTCCCTATTAACTTTATGAACAATTTCTGTAAGCTTTTCTTTATCTCTTTTTTGAATCAGAACTTCTGAGGGATTAATAGTTTCAATCTGTGAAGTTATTTGATCAGTAGGAATTTCATAAGTATAAAACTCTCCTGT
>MHAF01000108.1:33343-38827 GCA_001802865.1 Ignavibacteria bacterium RBG_16_34_14 | reverse complement strand
TGTTAGTTAAAGCTGCAAATAATAATTTAAGAATTGATTTTATCAGCATTCCGACAATTTACAGATTAGAAAAAAGTAAGATGCGTCCATTCCAGACAATAAAAGGATTTATAAAAGTTCTATTCTCATAAAGTCATATGGCAAAGAAGTGGGAAATAGAAGGCCTTGATGATCATAAATTATTTTGTGATTCTGCAAAAATTATTATGTCTCAAAGACTTGAACATCTTCTTATTGTAATTAGAGATTTTTTTGCGAATGAAACTGTTGAAAACCTTCACCAGGTTAGAATTGCTTTAAGGAGGGTTAGATACAATATGGAAATATTCATCTCCTGTTTTGATAAAAAAAAATTTTCATCATTATACAAACAAATAGAATATCTCCAGGATTTCTCTGGAAAAATCAGAGATTTGGATATTTTAGCTCAAAATATGAATTCATTAAAGGAAGAAAAAATCAGAGTAACAAAAACAATGTTTAAAAGGATAGGGGAGCAAAAAGAAAATTTTAATGAAAACCTTAAACTTGAATTAATGAAATTTACTCACTCAAAGGCATTAAGTAATTTTCAAAAGCTTCTCTCCTATTAGAAAAGGAGTATTAAAAATGAAACTCAGGTATTTTGGTCATTCTGCTTTTCAGATAACAACCGATAGCAATAAAAAAATCCTCATTGATCCATTCATAGATGGCAATCCTAACTCAGTTGTAAAAGCAAAAGATTTATCAGCGGATTTTATAATTCTTTCGCATGCTCATGGAGATCATATTGGAGATGCTTTTAAGATTGCTGATAAATCAAAAACTTTGTTCATCTGCATTAATGAGCTTGCAAACTATTGCATTGATAAAGGATTCAAAGCTCATAACATGCATATCGGAGGAGGACACGATTTTGATTTTGGCAGGGTGAAGTTTACAATTGCTCATCATGGTTCAATGACTCCGGACAATACTTATGCTGGTAATCCGGCTGGAATTATTTTAAGCATCGGTGGAAAAAATATTTATCATACAGGGGATACAGGACTTTTTTATGATATGAAGCTGATAGGTGAAATGACACCAATAGATTATATGCTTCTCCCGATAGGAGATAATTTTACAATGGGAATTAAAGATGCTGCAAAAGCAGTTGAGCTTGTTAACCCAAAGGTTGCAATCCCAATGCATTACAACACTTTTCCTGTTATTAAAGCAGAACCAAATGAATTTAAATCAATCATAGAAAAAGTCGGTTTTAACTGCAAGGTTATGAATTATGGTGAGGAAATTTCCATTTAATCACTATTGAGTGAGATAGATATACCAATCCCGACTTTTCGGGACTGGCATATCTAACTTATAACTTTTTACTTTACTAAAATCATTTTCTTTGTTTGATGGAAATTAGCTGCATAAATTGAATAGAAATAAATGCCGCTTGAAAGTTTGTTCGCATCAAAGTTAACAATGTATGTTCCTGCACTTTTTTCTTCATTAACTAATGTTGCAATTTTTCTTCCAAGTATATCGAATACCTTTAAAGTAACAAATCCATCCTTTGGAATTGAATATCTGATTTGTGTGATGGGATTAAATGGATTGGGATAATTCTGATTTAGCTTATAGTCACAGATGATTTGAGTTTCATTTTTTACATCTGTAATTAAATTGTTCTTTAAAATCCAAACTCCTTGCGTTTGATCAGCATAATATATTTTATCTCCATTTGCACTAATTCCTCTACCTCTATCTTTCCCTGTAAAGGTTGTTAAATGAAAAGGATTTTCAGGATTAGATATATTAATTACTCCTAATATCCATTCTGTCCAATACAAAAAATTATCAACAGCAAAAAGATCAATTCCTCCAAAACTTCCTGAGTTTCTTCCTACCTTACCTAATATTACAGGTTGAGTTGGAACAGAGATATCTAAAATAAAAAGTGTATCTATTCTATCTGCATAAGCCAAATTATCTTTAATAAATATTCCAACTAAAAACGTTGAATCATAAAAAACACCGACTTCCTCAGGATTATATGGAGTATGTATATCGATAATCCTTAACCCCCCATTTGATGTTGCTAAATATAGAGTACTATCTTTAATACCTGTATTATGTGCTCTGTAGTTTTCCTTAAAAACTCCTAAGCTGTTTGGAGGATTCGGACTAGTAACGTCTAATATTTCTACAATATCATTACTTGTTGCAGTAGGTGCTTGGGTTATAAAAACTAAATTTTCGGATTTATTAACAGAATTAAATATTCCAGAATAATTCGCATTTACTATACCTATATAATGATAAATTATAGTTGGATTATTAATATCTGATATATCTACCACCCATAACCCACGTGTAGTATCTTCGTTTTCATATATAGGGGTGTTAACAATATATACAATTGACTGTTCACCAACTAAATCCGCCGTAAATCCACCAGTTTGAATATTCGAAATTGCTATAGGTTTTTCAGGATTTGTAACATCCAAAATCCATAAACCGGACAAACCAGAAGCTATGAAAGCATAATTATCTTGCAACGAAATTTTTTCTGAATAACCACCAGTTGGAAAAAATGATTTAAGAATTAATGAATTAGGATTTGATATATCAACTATACAAGCTCCACTGAAATAAGCTGCAATTAAATTATTTTGAGATAATGAAATTCCTGATGCACCTATTTGTGTGTCTTTTTCAAATTTATCTAAAAGAACCGGCTGATTTATATTTGAAATGTCAATTGAATATATCCCTTCTACAAAAGAAGGGTCCGAAGAAGTTAAACATTGTGCATATCCAGTCAAACCATCTTCAGAAACTGTTATGCCATCAATATGTACTGAATTACTTATTTCAACTTGTCCAATAAGTTTGGGAGATACAGGATTGGAAATGTTATAAATTTTAAAATTAGTTGTTGTCCAGCTAACTCCGGCAAATAATAAAGTATCTTTTATAAATAAACTAATTGCTCGTCCGCCAACACCAAAAAAGAATCCTGTTAAGGTATCTGGATTTGTAGCATTAACTATTTTCATAGCGGGAACTTCAAGATTTCCTATATAAACATATCCATCTTTTGCAGCGATACAAGATGGTCTTCCATCTGTAAACAAGCTACCTCTCAAGAAAGGATTTTTTATATCAGATATATCAACAACCCACAATATTTCAATAGCTGCTGCTACATACACAAACGAACCATCTATAGAAATTCTTCCTGCAATACCATCAATACTAATAAAAGATACTTGTTGCGGTAGGGCAGGATTAGAAACATCTAGTATTAATAATCCGCTTCCAATTCCTATAAATGCAGTATCATCCCTTACCTTAATATCATAAACATAACCTTCAGTTAAAAACTCACCAACAATTACAGGTTTGGATGGATCATAAATATCAAGTACGTGGAATGTTGGTCCATTACCTATATAAGCGTAACTGCCCTTTACATCAACAGCATGGCAAGGTCCCCAGGCCCATCTTCCTAAAACTGTAAGAACAGTATCATCATTTTGTTTATTATATTCAGGTGGTTTCCAGGGATACATTCTATCATAATACTCAATCAGCTTTTCATTGGGAATTGTTTGAGTATGAAGAGAAGAGATAAAAAAAAGTGGAAGTAAAAAGAAAAAGAAATTTACTCTTTGCAGCGTACCAGATGTATTTAGTTTTTTCATCTAACATTCCCATTTTCTGAATTGAATATTGCAAAAGGAAAACCTGAGAATCAATAGATTGCAAAAATTATTTCAATTGCTAATCACCAAGTAATTTTCAGAAGTTACCTTCTCATTTTGTTAAGACCGTCAAACCTTTATCTACGTTCAAAGCATTCAGTAATCAATTTTTAAATAATAGATTACCATAATTTTTTTTGTTTTCTAGTGTTTCCATCAAACATTTTCTAATGTATCTTTGCATAAAAAATAATTTCAATTTTAAAAGCTACAAGAGAATTTATTGGCTAAAATAATTTCTATTGCAAACCAGAAGGGAGGAGTAGGTAAAACTACAACTGCAATTAATGTTTCATCTCTTATTGCTGCAGCAGAAAAGAAAACGCTGCTAATAGATATTGATCCCCAGGCAAACTCTTCATCAGGGTTAGGAGTAAGTAATCAAAACCCATCAGTTTATGAAGTTCTTATCGGTTCAAAAAAAATGGATGAAGTAATTATCAGTACATATATGCCGTTTATGGATCTGCTTCCTTCAAATATTAATCTTGTAGGTGCTGAAATTGAAATGGTTGATTTACCCGACAGGGAAACATTATTAAAAAAAGCTTTTAATAGGACACCTGATAATTATGATTTTATAATTATTGATTGTCCACCTTCACTCGGATTATTAACATTAAATTCACTTACAGCATCAGATTCTGTTCTTATTCCGGTTCAATGTGAGTATTTTGCACTTGAGGGACTTGGACAATTGCTAAATACAATCAACATTGTTAAGCAGCGCTTTAACAGGAATTTATCAATTGAAGGTGTACTTTTAACAATGTATGATTCACGGTTAAGACTTTCACAGCAGGTTGCAGAAGAAGTTAGAAAATATTTTGGCGATAAAGTTTTTAAAACAGTTATTCATCGTAATGTAAGAATCTCAGAAGCTCCAAGTTTTGGAAAGCCTATTATTCTTTATGATGCCGTTTCTACCGGTTCAAAAAATTATATGGCACTTGCTTCAGAACTTCTTGAACGAAATGAAATTAAAATTAATCAAATAAATAATGAGTAAAATGAAAACAGGTTTAGGAAGGGGATTAGATGCTTTGATGAATCCCCAGAGATTTAAAGAAGCAGAAACTACTGCGGATTATACTTCTCTTCAAAAAGATGATGGAGAAAAAAATGACGTCCTTGCAAAAATTCCGGTAGGAAATGTTACTCCAAATCCTTTTCAACCAAGGACACATTTTGACTCCGAAGCTTTTGAGGAACTGAAGAAATCTATTTTAGCTAATGGTCTTATTCAGCCAATAACTGTTAGAAGAAAAGCACCGAATCTTTATGAATTAATCTCCGGTGAAAGAAGACTTAAAGCCTGCAGTCAAATCGGGATGAGAGAAATTCCAGCCTATATAATAAAGGTTGATACTGAAGAAGGAATGCTTGCGCTTGCATTAATTGAAAATATTCAGAGAGAAAAACTTAATCCTATTGAAATTGGAATTGCATACAGAAGATTGATGGAAGAATGTCATCTTACCCAGGAGCAAATTGCAGATAAAGTTGGAAAGGATAGAACAACTGTAGCCAACACAATCAGGTTGTTAAAGCTGCCCCAGGAATTGCAGGATAGTCTTATAAAAGAAGAAATCACTTCTGGTCACGCGAGAGCTTTAATTAATCTTCCAAATGAAGAATTGCAGCTTGAAGCTTTAAGAAGGATTAAAGAAAATAATCTTTCTGTAAGAAAAGTTGAGCTGCTCGTAAAAAGGCTGGCTGAATCACCTGGAATTAAAAAAAGATC
>MHAF01000108.1:32809-33337 GCA_001802865.1 Ignavibacteria bacterium RBG_16_34_14 | reverse complement strand
ATCATTACCCCGCCACTCGTCCAGTGCTGAGATGAGAAATTTAGAAGATAAATTGCAAAAAATATTTGGGACTAAAGTTACCTGCTGGCAGAAGCAAGGTGGTTCCGGTGAGATTGTTATCGAATTTTATTCAACTGATGAATTGGAAAGACTCTTTGAACTTTTTGAAATCATCAATAAAAATTACAGTTAAGAGTTTAATCCTGATTTTTCTTTTTTCATCAGTTTTATACTCACAGCAAGATACAACTCTGTCCGAAGAAACCGATACAATTTTTGTTATGGCAAAATCTCCGTGGTTTGCTGTACTTCAAAGTGCGGTTGTGCCCGGTTTAGGTCAGATCTATAATGAGTCGTACATTAAAGCTCCACTGATATGGGGAGCCGCAGCTTTACTTGTCTATGGCTGGATTTATAACGATGATTTATATAAGGACAACGGAAATCTGTATCAACAAAGTCAAATAGAGAGATATAAAACCTTAAGAACCTTTTACCGCGACCAGAGAGATTTATTTACAATTTATT
>MHAF01000108.1:0-32761 GCA_001802865.1 Ignavibacteria bacterium RBG_16_34_14 | reverse complement strand
TTTTTGATTTTAATGTTGAAGAGGATTTCCTTACTAAAATGCCAATGCTTAATTTAAGAATAAACTTTTAAGCATTAAGTACCTAAATGAAAAATGTTGTTGTCTGTAAAAACTGCAATTCGGAAAATCCTTTTTACGATCTGACTTGTTTCAACTGCAAATCATATCTGCGTGAAAGAATTTATAATATTGATCTATGGAGCACTATCGGGCTATTAATTGAGAGTCCTTCCAAAGCATTTAAAAATATAATCTTTTCCGAGCATAAAAACTTTCTTACCCTTTTATTGATTTTAATTTCAGGAAAGTCGCTTCTCAATGGAATATTTCTGACAATCTATTTTAAAAAATGGAATGCCTATTTATCTGGTTATTTCAGTGTTTACATTATAATATTAATTTTTACTTTAGTAATGATATTAATTTTTTCTGAAATATTTAGTAAGATTACAAAAAGACTTGGTGTAAGAACAAAGTTTAAAGATAATTTTTCAATAATAACTTATTCATTTCTTCCTTTAACTTTTGGCTTTTTAATTTTATTTCCAACTGAGCTTATCCTGTTCGGTGAATATCTCTTTTATTATAATCCATCTCCGTTTATTATAAAAGAAACTCTTGCATATACTCTGCTTACATTTGAAACCATATTATTTATCTGGACTATTTTTCTAACTTTTACTGCAATTAAGACTCAAACTGGAAATACTATTTATTCCTTTGTCTTTACTTTCTTTATTCACTTTACTTTTTATATAACTCTTTATTTAACAGCATCCCGAATTTTTTTATGATAAATATTTTAGAAAAAGAAAAAGGACTTTTTCTTCCAACTTATAAAAGAATACCTCTTGATATTTCACACGGTGAAAGCGTTTACCTTTATGATAAGAAAGGAAATAAGTATCTCGATTTTTTTTCAGGGCTTGGGGTAAATGCACTTGGTTATGCTAATTCGGATATAGTTTATGCTGTTAATGAACAGATGAAGAAGTTTTCTCATCTCTCAAATAATTTTATTACAGATGTTCAAATAGAGTTTGCAGAAAAACTTTTGAAGTATTCCGGAATGTCAGGAATATTTCTCAGTAACAGCGGAACAGAAGCAATTGAAGGTACAATTAAGCTGATTAGAAAAGTTAAAGGTCCCGATAAAAAAATATTTTCTTTCACCGGATCTTTTCATGGAAGAACCTATGGAGCATTAACATTAACTCCTAAAGAAAAATATCAGCACGGTTTTGAACCGTTATTATCAAATATCTTCTACATAAAATTTAATGACATAGAAGATCTTCAGAATAAAATTGATTCAAATGCTGCTGCTATTTTTATAGAATTCATCCAGGGAGAAGGAGGCGTTGTTCCGGCCTCTGATGAATTTGTTGAAAAGCTCAATGAACTTAGAAAAAAATTTTCCCTTATTATTGTGGCTGATGAAATCCAAACTGGAACTGGAAGGACAGGAAAGCCATTTGCTTATAACCATTATAATATTTTACCAGATATTGTTGTTACTGCTAAAGCTATTGGTGGTGGGCTTCCTTTGGGAGCTATTCTGGTTTCAAAAGAATTTAGGGATGTATTTTCTATTGGAAGTCACGGAACTACATTTGGCGGAAATCCTGTTGCCTGTGCTGCAGGAAATGTTGTTTTCAAAAAAGTATTTGAGGAAAGATTGATAGAAAATGTAGAAAATAATGGAGAATACTTTATAAATTTTCTTAACAAGATCAAAAATGATTTCCAAAAAGATATAAAAGAAGTAAGAGGTAAAGGTTATATGCTTGGAGTAGAACATTTTTATGATTGCAGCCAAATAGTTGAGAAATTCCGGGAGAGGGGAGTACTTGTTAATTGTACAAATCAAAATGTAATAAGAATTTTACCACCACTTATCGCAATGAAAGAACATATTGATCTTTTCATTTCTGAATACAGAAATATCTTGAAAGAAAAAAATATCTGACTATTTAAGGGATTTAAGCCAATTAATTATAGCTCCATACCTGATTCCTTTTGTGCTAACCTTTACTTCATTAATCTTAAGCAGATTCATAATTTCTTTAAGTATTATTGTTCCGGCAAGCAAAACATCTTCACGACCTTTCACAATGTGAGGATATCTCTTCAATATTTCGGTTGAAGTTAGATGCGAGAGTTCATTAACAAAATCAGTTAATTCCATTTTTGTTAAACTTGAGCCTTCAACTATATCCTCATCATAAGATTTTAATTTATATTTAATACAGGCTAATGTTGTTGGTGTTCCGGCTATGGCAACTGGTGTATCAATATCTTTAACATTTTTAATTAATCCAAAGAATATTTTCTGCAAATGATTAATGAAATTTTTGATTTGCTTTTCTGAGGGAGGGTCTGAAACCAGATAACTTTCTGTTCCACTTACAACTCCAATATGAAAACTCTTGCTAAAGATAATCTCATTTCCTTTGCCATAAATAATCTCAGTGCTTCCTCCGCCGATATCTATTACTAAATACTTTTGTTTATCATTATGACCACTAATTGCACCAAAATATGAGTACTTTGCTTCTTCTTTTCCTGAGATAATATATAAATCATAACCAAATTGATTTTTAATCTCTTTAATAATATCATTTTTGTTAGAAGCTATCCTTAAAGCATTTGTTCCTGTTAAAAGAACTTTTTCACACTTATATTTTTTAATTTTTTTAGAGTATTTAGTTAGTACATCAAACATTCTTCCAACATTTTCATCTGGCATCGGATTATCTTCTTTTAATCCTTTACCAATTCTTGGAATGCTTTGTAAGTTTTTTACAGCTTTTATATCGCCGGAGTTTAGATTTACCTCTGCGATCAGAAGCAATATTGTATTTGTTCCTATATCTATTGAGGCAACAGTCATATATTTTTTATATTTTCGTTTTGAAGATAAATTAATCTAATGAAAAATCTTAGCAAGTTTTCAAAGTTTCTTTTGTTCATCGCCTGTTTATCCGGTTCTTTATGGTTGGGCAGCTATATGTTAAGATTATTTGTTACTTACCGTTTATTCGAAGATACTGATTTCATCCTGAGGCCTTATTATAATACTAGTAATTTGTCGGAAGTGCTGCTAACTCTTCTACCGGCATTCACAACGACTCTTATTCTTTATATTTTCTTCTTTCTGTTTTTTATTCTGTTTTTAATATTTTCAAAACTAAATCTCAAACAGAATGGATGGCTTTTCATAATTACTTTATTGGTTTTGGTTACATTTCCGTTTGAAGTTTATCTTATGAATATTGATTATAAAATAGTTTCTCTTGTTTACAGCGAATCTTTCAATCCAAATGATATAATAGAATTGATAAAGAAACGTTTTATAATTTTCAGCAGTTTTCCTGTAATAGAAATCTTCTGCTATTTTGGAATAATATTTCTTCTTATTTTCAAACCACTAACTAAAAAAGTACTGTCATCAAATGAAAATTAAAGAAAAAGAGTTTGAAGAATTAATTCAGGAACTGAAATCTGTTGCTTTACAGCTGGGAGCAGAAGTTCGTTTTGAGAAAGGTGATTTCAAAGGAGGGTACTGTATCCTGAAGGAAAATAAAGTTATTGTCGTTAATAAGATTGCTACTCTTCAGAGGAAAGTAATAATTCTCTCTATGGCTTTGAAGGAGCTAGGTGTAGATGAGATTTATCTTACGCCAAAGCTCCGGGAAGTAATAAATGAAATGGCTGAAACAGGATGAAGATAATCTGCATTAACGGTGCAAACTTAAACCTTTTGGGAAAAAGGAATAAATCTCATTATGGAAAGTTTAATCTATCTAATATAGAATCACTTTTAAGAAAAGAGTTTCCAAAAATTTCTTTTTCATTTTTTCATTCGAATATTGAAGGAGAAATAGTAAGCATTATACAAGAAGCATCTTCAAAATATGATGGCTTGATAATTAATCCCGGCGGTTACGCTCATACTTCTATTGCAATAAGAGATGCGCTTGAGTTTTGTACTATTCCAAAAGTTGAAGTTCATTTATCCCATCTAGCAAAAAGGGAAGACTTCAGACAAAAATTAATAACGGCATCCTGTTGTGATGGTTACATTTCCGGGTTCAAAGAATACAGCTATCTTGCAGGGGTCTACTTAATTCAAAAATTAATCAACAATAAAAAGAAAGTTTAAATTGATTAAAGCAATTGTCTTTGATCTTGACAATACTCTTGTTGATTTCATGAAAATGAAACGGAGAGCGATCGAAGAAGCCATTCCTGCAATGATTGATGCTGGTCTTAAAGTCACTTCAGAAGAAGCAAACAGAATTATAGATGAAATTTACAAGGAGCGAGGAATCGAATATCAAAATGTGTTTGATGTATTGCTGCAAAGAATATTAAATAAAGTTGATCATAAAATTTTGTCCGCCGGAATCATTGCTTACAGAAGAGCAAGAGAAGCTTCTTTAATTCCTTACCCGCATGTTTATTCAACTCTAAACAGTCTGTTGAAGCTGGGAATAAAAATGGGTGTTCTATCAGATGCTCCGGCTAAAGAAGCCTGGTTAAGAATAGCCTTCCTTAACTTTCAGCATACATTTGATGCAGTAGTTACTTTTGATGATACTGGTGAAAGAAAACCAAGTCCTGCACCATTTTTAAAAATTCTCGAGAGACTTGAGGTAAATCCGCAGGAAGCTTTAATGGTGGGCGATTGGGCTGAAAGAGATATTCAAGGAGCTATGAAAATAGGCATGAAAACTGCATTTGCAAAGTATGGCGATACTTTCAATACGGAACAACATGATGCTGATTATGAACTTCCAGATATTAGTGTTCTTATTGATATCGTCCATAGAGAAAATAAATTATAACATTGTGGTTAAAGTATTCAATTATAATATTTTGTTGATATTGATATTAAATAGTGGATTAATTATTTTTATCTAAAATTTTTATCAGGATTTGATGAAAGATCTTGCAATTAAAAAGCTTTATTACTCCATTAGTGAAGTAAGTAAAATAACAGAGATGGAACAGTACGTTCTCAGGTATTGGGAAACTGAATTTGAGCAGTTGAAACCTCAGAAAAATAGAGCGGGGAACAGAATTTATACTAATAAGGATATCCAGATTATACTTCAGATTAAGAGTCTTTTGAGGGAAAAAAAATATACAATTGAAGGTGCTAAAAAAATATTAGCTGATTTTTCTCCTGAAAAGATTCCAGGTGAAGTTGAACCAACATTATTTGACAGCACTTCTTCAATTATGTCAACAAAAAAAGAAAAACCTTCTTTAAAGAAAGATCTGGAAGAAATTAAAAGTTTTTTAGAGACTATTCATTCAAAGCTATAAAAAATATAGAACGATTATACAAAACCCACTCAACTTTTTCTTCTTACTAAACCTGCAATGAAATATTTATCAATTCTTATTATCAATCTTTCATTTTCAATTTATTCGTTAACCTGGTCACAATCAGGCCAGAAGTTCGTAGAAATAGGAGATTTTTCTCTGATCAACGGAGAGAAAATTATTAATTGCAGAATAGGTTACCGGACTTTTGGCAAATTAAATGAAGATAAATCTAACGTAATAATTTATCCTTCGTGGTTTGATGGGACAAGTGAAGCCATAGGCAATTTGATTACTAAGCACAACTTCATTGGTACAAATAAATATTTTATAATAGCTATAGATGCTTTAGGTAATGGGAGTTCAACTTCGCCATCAAATTATGATACTGATTTTCCTCAGATTACGATTAGAGATATGGTTAATACTCAATGCAAACTTCTAGATGAATCACTGGGTATAAAACATCTCTACGGAGTTGTAGGCGGTTCAATGGGAGGCATACAAGCTTTAGAATGGGCGGTTGCTTATCCTGATTTTATAGACAAAATAATTTCATATTCAGTAACTCCAAAGATGACTTCTTATGATCTTCTATGGATGAATACACAATTAAAAATATTCGAATCATTAAAAAGAAAAGGAGCTAATGAGAGGGAGATAAGAAAAATTATAAATATGATGATTGCTATGGTAGCCCGAACTACAAGTTATGTTACAGAAAATACAAAAGTTGAAAACTTTCCTAAATATCTTTCTTTATTTGATAAAGTGCCACCAAAAGTATTTATGTAAGATGATTATGTTATTCAGCTTAAAGCAATGATGAAACATGATATTTCGAAAAACTATGATGAGTCTCTTGAAGAAACAGCAAAGAGCATTAAATCTGATTTATTCATAATTGTTTCGGAAAAAGATATGATGGTTAATCCTTCGGAAGCTTTGAAGCTTGCTGATATTTTATGATGTGAAAAGTTAATTTTAAATAGTAACTGCGGGCATCTTGCACCCTCCTGTGAAATTGAGAGGGTTAAAACTGAAATTGATCAATTTCTTTTGGAAGAATAGCTATAAAAGCCTTTCTATGTCATTCCCACGAAAGCCTGCCTGTCGGCAGACAGGTGGGAATCCTTTTTATATTTTTCTTAGATTCCCGTTTTCACGGGAATGACAAGATAGTCTTAAAGAAAATTTATAAGATTGTTACAGCTTTTTTTATTAGATTTAGTTCGAAAATAAAAATACGGAACGTGGCGCAGCCCGGTAGCGTACCTGAATGGGGTTCAGGTGGTCGTGGGTTCAAATCCCACCGTTCCGACTAATTAAGGGGTATAAGGTATAGAGGAATATGGTATATGTTATTATGAGATGAATTACTTGATAAGTATCCACGATTCAGATTTCCAAAAAAGTTAATACCCTATCTCTTTGTTTGCCAACTGCATACTGCTGACTGCCTACTGATTTAGTCTCCAAATACTACCTTTCATCTCAAAAAAATCCAATTTATTTTTTCAAGTGAACTTTTATTCTTAATTTTAGTTCATAAATTCTGCACAAATAAAATTAAAAATGAAGAAAACTTTTTCCCCTGATAAACCTAAATGCCATTGCGGCGTTTTTGGTCTTTATGGTTCTATTAATGCCTCTCTGCATACTTATTACGGACTTCACGCGCTTCAGCACAGAGGACAGGAAGCCTGCGGTATTGTAACAAAAAGTATAAATGAAAAGAACCATTCTATTTTCAATATCCATAAAGGGGAAGGATTAGTTACTGAAGTATTTCCGGATTCTAAAATCTTTAGCAAAGTTTTACCAGGAAGTTCTGCAATCGGGCATAATAGATATTCTACAACAGGTTCATCACAATCAAGAAAAAACATCCAGCCATTTTTGGTTAATTACAGACTGGGAAATCTTGCTGTTGCTCATAATGGAAATCTTACCAATGCTAAAAAATTAAGAGAAGAATTAGTTAATGAAGGAGCTATATTCCAGACAACGAGTGATACAGAAGTTATACTCCATCTTATTGCAAGAAGCAAGCTTGATGACCAGGTTGAACAGATAAAAGAAGCTCTTACAAAAGTTGAAGGTGCTTATTGTTTAACTATCCTAACTGATGAGAAACTTATAGCTGCAAGGGATCCTTACGGCTTCAGACCTTTATCTATTGGTAAGCTTAATAATGCTTATGTAATTGCATCTGAAACATGTGCATTTGATATTCTTCAGGCAAAGTTTGTTAGAGAAGTTGATCCGTGTGAAATAGTAATCGTTGATGATGAAGTTTTTGAAACAGGAGAGATAAAATCAGAACGAATTAATGGCAATGTTTATCCTAAAAAACATTGTGTATTTGAATACATCTACTTCTCGCGTCCTGACAGTTTTATCTTTGGACACAATGTAGATAAAATGAGAAGACGCCTGGGTAAAGTGCTTGCAAGAAAATATCCTGTAAAAGATAAGGATGGTGAGAAAGTTATTGTAATAAGTGTGCCCGATAGTTCCAATACTGCTGCTTTAGGTTACCAGTCTGAGCTGGAAAAAATTGGTATTCCCTCAAAGCTTGAGATTGGTCTTATCAGAAGCCATTACATTGGAAGAACATTTATTCAGCCGGGACAGGAGAAACGGGAAATAGGAGTAAGAATAAAATTCAATACGGTAAAAGGAGTACTTGAAGGAAGAACTGTAGTCCTTGTAGATGATTCAATTGTCAGGGGAACAACTTCTAAACAATTGGTCAATCTTATTAAAGAAGCTAATCCAAAAGAAATTCATATAAGAATTTCGTCTCCACCAATTATGCATCCTTGTTATTATGGTATGGATTTTCCAAGCAGGGAAGAACTTGTTGCAAATAAATTTAATGGTAATATAGATCAGATTAGAAATTATCTTGAAGTTGATAGTCTTGAATACTTAACGGTTGAGGAAATGCTTGAAGGAGTATCTGAAGTTGGTACTGATAATTTCTGTAATGCATGCTTTTCCGGAAATTATCCTACTGAAGTAGACTCCACTTTCAAGAAAGAAATCTATGAATTATAAATTCCTCTCATTCCTCCTTTTTTTTATTTTTATAACATTTAATAACTACTCGCAAACAACTTATTTTATTAAATATAAAAGCTTTGTTCCTGTTCCTGCTGTTGATCAGAAAGTAGGCGAACAAAGGTTTAGTGATGTAATTGGTAACAGACCGGTTTCGCTTCCTGAATTCAATGTTAATTATTTAGCAAAAGGATTGGGCAGGGGAGATGAAATTTTGGGTAGAATTGTTAAAGTTCAGTTCTCAGAAAGTGTAGATGAAGCTGATTTTTCTTCAATACTCTCTTCGGATTCAGACATTGAGTATATACAAAAAGCAGTTATATACAAAATGGATTTCATCCCAAATGATAGCCTGATAAATGAACAATGGGCTTTACAAAAAATCGGTGCTTTTAACGCCTGGAATATTACACAAGGCAGCGATACTATTTTAGTATCAGTTATTGATACGGGGATTGATTATTTACATCCTGACCTGACCAATAAAATATATTATAATCCTGGTGAGATTTCTGACAACAATATTGATGATGATAACAATGGCTTTATAGATGATTACATGGGCTGGGATTTTGTAGATCGTGTTGGTTTTCCGTTTGATTCTACGGCAGGAGATTATCTCGTTTGGGATAGTAATCCAATGGATGAACATGGCGGTTCTCATGGAACTGCTGTCGCTGGAATTATTGGTGCGGAAACAAACAACAATTCCGGTATTGCAGGAGTAGCTCCTAATGTCAAACTACTAAATGTCAGATCTTTTGACCCTGGAGGTTATGGAGATGAAGATGATGCTGCTGCAGCAATATTGTATTCTGTTATGATGGGTGCTGATGTAATTAACATGAGTTGGGGAGATTATTCTTTTTCTTATGTGTTAAGGGATGTAATAAGATATGCTTATTCGCAAAATGTAGTACTGGTAGGTAGTTCCGGTAATACAAATACAACAACAATTCATTATCCATCCGGCTTTCCTGAAGTTATATCTGTTGGTAATTCGACTGAAGAAGATTTTACTTTAGGTTCTTATGGTTCAACGCTGGATCTTGTTGCACCTGGTACTCAAATAGTAACCACGGTTAGGAATGGAGAATATACACCAGGTTTTAGTGGAACTTCAGCAGCGTCGCCTCATGTTTCTGCAGCTGCTGCATTAATTTTATCACTTCAGAATTTTACAAATGAAGAAGTTAAGCAAATAATTAAATCTACCTGCTATGATATTGGAGAACCGGGTTGGGATTTAAGAAGCGGAGCCGGAAGATTAAATCTCTTTAACGCTTTAACGGTTTTAGCTCCTGCTGTTATTAAATTTAATAACCCAACTATGGATTTTGCAACTAATGGAAATTCAATTGAAATAAATACAAGTGTACTTTCTCCTTACTTTGTAAGTTATAATCTACAAGTCGGTTTAGGTGATAATCCGGAACAATGGACTATGTTAATCGAGAATGGAAGAAACCAATTCTCAAATGAAACTATTCATAATCTTGATGTGAGTGGCTTTGCCGATAATATATATACACTCAGATTGGTTGTCTTTCAAAACAATGGGGGAACACTTGAAGAGAGGATTAACTTTCATATTATGCGATCTCCACCTGAGCTTGTTGAAGTTGGAAGCGGACCAATTTATTATGGAGATAAATCAACAATTGGTGCTGAGTTTTATACAAGCCAAAAAAGTATTGTAAGATTATTTTATAAAAAAGTAGGTGAAACGGATTTCAGGTTTATAACTCTTGATGGCTTTAATACGAATAACCAGTTTGTAAAACAATTTCATTATGGTTTTATACCTAAAGATTTAGTTTTTCCTTCCACCGACTATGAAGTTTATTTTGAAGCAGAAAATATAGCAGGATTAAAAACTAAATATGTAGATACACTCAACAATCTGAATAACTTTATTTTTCATACTGCTTCACTGCCTGAAATAGTCAATTATCAGGTGATGCTTTTTTCATTACCACGCGGAACTTTATTTGAAAAGCCTGTAAGTTTTCTCTCAGATAATTTTAATGAAGTATTGTTTCAGCAATTTTATACTTCTCAAGATATTTATTATACCCTTTATGAACTTAAAGGTGATACTCTTAAAAATATTGATTCAATAAAAAATAAAATTCCTAGAAGCTTTGGAGATTTTAATAACAGTGGGAAAAAAGATTTACTCTCCTCTGAAGGCAGAGTTGGTTTTATTGATGAACAAACTCAGCCATTTACATTTCAATTAGAAAATAAACTAAATATTGATACTTCATTCTATCCAATTTTCGCCCAGGATTTGGATAACGATGGTAAGACAGAAGTTATTACAAATATAAATGATACCTTAATTAGGGTCTATACACTTAATTCTGATTTCAGTATTGCAGCTTCAAAGAATCTTACTGATTATTCCTATTTATATCCTTATGACCAGCAGCTTAATTTCCCAAATCATATTTATGGAAATGTTACTACAGCCAATCTTAATAATGATGGAATTAAAGAAATTTGGTTTGCTGATTATGATGGAGACTTGATTAGTTATAAAATTTTAGGCCAGAATAATTTTGTTCCGGGTGATAGTTTAATTACTAATTTAATTACAAACAGTAACCATATTCTTTCATCAGGTGATTTTGATGGGGATGGAGTTGATGAAATAGCTGTACTTTTTGAAACAAATAGTATTGCCCCAAACTTTCTTTTATTAGTTTTTAATTTCAAGAATAATGCTCTCAATATTTTGTATGAAAATGTTTTTCTTGATCAGTCCGCAGAATTTTTAGGATTCGGGTTTAGTGAAGTTTATCAGACTGTGAAATTTGTTGACGTTGATGTTGATGGAAAATCAGAATTAGTTCTGAATATTTTTCCATTCGTATATATTCTTAAATATGATATAGCTGGATCAAAAATAATTTACTTTGATGAAGGGATTAATAGTGAATACATTTTTTCCGGAGATATAAATCAAAATGGGGTTACAGAAATAGCTTTACAAACTCCTGAAGGGATAAAATTTTATGAATTCGTTCCATCAAATAAAGCATTAACGCCATTTGCATTAAAAGGATTTAGTATTGATTCTACTAATATTAAATTAAGCTGGGAAGGAGCAGGGGACAGGTTCTTAATTTATAAAGCTTCGGATGAAAATGTTGAATTGATTGATTCAACAACTTCAAAAACTTATATAGATACTTTGGTAACAAAAAACAAAACTTATTACTATGCTATCCAGGGTTTTGATGCCTCTAAAGGAGAACCCTATTCAAATCTTTCAAGTATCATTCAAATATATTCACACGAACCTGCCAGAGTAGATTCGATCACTAATAACAGTTCAAAGAATCTTATATTAACTTTTTCTGAAAAAATAAAAACTACTATTGAAAATCTCAGAGCATTTGAAGTTCAGAATTTTGGTTTCCCAAATTCTATTTCACCGGCAAATCAATATTCCTATCTTTTATCATTCAATGATACTCTTCCTATTGGAAGTAACAACTTAATTGTAAAAAATTTAAATGATTTTTATGGCTCTCCTATAACCTTGGATACGATTCAATTTAATGTTAAGCAGATTAATACTCCAGAAGAATTTTTTATTACTTCTTTTGAGATAGTTTCTCCCGATAGAATAAAGCTTGTATTTAATTTTAATGTTGATGAAACATCTGCGAAAGCAAAAGAGAATTATTCATTCGAACCTGATAATCATGTTGCATCTGTTGAAATAAATAGCTCGAACAAAAAAATAATTTATCTTAATCTTGATGGAAAAAGACCAATCGGTTCAATTGGCAGGGAATACAGGTTGAGAGTTATTAATCTTAAATCCTCTGCCGAATCAGGAGGTTTAATAATTAATTCTGGTGCTGGCAGCTATGTTGTACTAACATCCTATGCAAATGATCTTTCGGACGTTTATGTTTACCCAAATCCGGCAAACATTGAAAGAGGAAAGGTTACATTTGCCAATTTACCAAAGAAAGCAAAAATAATTATTTTCACTTTAAACGGTGAAAGAATTGATGAGATTGAAGAGACAGATGGTAATGGTGGTCTTGATTTCAACCTGAGTTATGAGACAGGTGAAACCCTCAGTTCCGGAGTATATATTTACAGAATCGTAATGCTTGATGATTCAGATAACGAAGTTGAGGAGAAAATTGGTAAGTTTGCCGTAATAAGATAAATGTTCAATAAATCATTTACTATTTCCAATATTTTAAGTTTAACCCGGCTTCTGTCGGCTCTTCCTTTATGGTTCCTGTTTGATAATTTGGAAAATATAAATACCCGTTACACCATCCTTGGGTTTGCATTTTTAGGTATAGCTACTGATTACCTTGATGGTTATCTTGCTAGAAAGTATAACCAGGTATCGGAATTTGGAAAGATACTGGATCCGGTTGCTGATAAAGTTTTAATCGGTGTTGTTGTAATAAAATTGTTTCTCCTTAAAGAGATACCTGATTATTTTTTTTACCTGGTGATAGGAAGAGATATTTTGATTTTCCTTGGAGGAATATTCCTTACAACAAAGATTGGAAAAGTTCTACCATCAAATATGATCGGTAAACTTACCGTAACATTACTTTCTTTATTTTTAATTTTAGTTATTGTACAAATTGATAAAAGCAGTTTGATTTTCCAATCTGTTTATTTTATCACATTAATTCTGATAGTTGTTTCGTTTGTTGTTTATGTAATGAGAGCATTTGAATTTATAAATAAGAAGAGATATGAGTCTGTTTGATAATATAAATTTCAAGAAACTAAAAGATGGTTTAACAAAAACCAGGAATAAGCTATTCAATTCAATTACTGAAACAATCAGTGGTAAAGCAGTTATAGATAATGCAACTCTTGATGAGATTGAAGAAATCTTAATTACATCCGATATTGGATTTGATACAACAGAAACCATAATTGAAAACGCACGTAAATCATTAAAGAATGAGAGAGATCGTTCTACAATTAATATTGTTGAAACTGTAAAGAAGGAATTATCAGAGGTTTTAAAGAGTAATTATGCTGCTAACGGAGATGATATAAATAAATTTAAACCATACGTTTTTCTGATTGTAGGAGTTAATGGAGTAGGGAAGACAACTACTATAGGTAAGCTTGCTTATAACTTTAATAAAGCTGGATTAAAAGTTATAATTGGTGCCGCAGATACATTCAGAGCTGCAGCCAATGAACAGCTTGAAATCTGGGCTAAGCGTGCGGATGTTGAAATATATCAGAAAGAAAAGGGAACCGATCCATCATCCGTAGCTTTTGATGCAGTTAAAAAAGCTCAAAAAGAAAATTTTGATATTGTCCTAATAGATACCGCTGGCAGACTTCATAATAAAGCCAATCTTATGGAAGAACTAGGAAAGCTTAAGAGAGTTTTAGCAAAAGTAGTTCCCTATGCTCCCAATGAAACTCTGTTGGTTCTTGATGGAACAACAGGTCAGAATGCAGTACTTCAAGCTGAGGAGTTTAAGAAAGTAACTAACATTTCAGGTTTAATAATTACCAAACTTGATGGAACTGCAAAAGGTGGAGTTGTCTTTCAAATAAGTTCAAAGCTAAAGATACCTGTAAAATATATTGGTGTTGGTGAAGCCATTGATGATCTTCAGACTTTTGATCCTGATCTGTTCGTATCAGCTTTATTTGAAACGAATTAATAGGAATTGAATTAGTTGATGAGGAAGCAAAAACACATAATATTTGATTATCCAACAAAATTTTTTAACGACAATGAAATTGTAAGGGAAGTGTATAGTTTGAGTTCTGATAAATATTTTAACAATTTAGTTTACATAATATATATTATGTAACTTTTTATTTCTTTGTATAACAGCATCCCTTAAAAATTTTATTCTGAGTTTTTTATTAAGGACTCATTCTTTTTCATCTGATATTTAGAGAAAGTTGATTCAAAGTAATCGACTGGCAGGATAACATAGAAACTGGTTTTGGGGGCATAGTTCTTTGCCAGATTGACGAGCCAAATGTCTGCTGGCTGGAGTAAACTCCGTGGAGTATTTATATGGAGCACTGTTTTATCCGGAGCAATTGAGCTTGTTATTCCAACTTCTCCCGGAGCAACCCTTGCTGACAAACCTTCTTGGACTATCGCTCTATTATTATATATTATGTAACTTAGAGTAATTCTCGCCCTATCCATATAGCCGTCGGAGTTCATATCCCAAGTTGCGATACTACCAAGTGAACCAGTAACGTCTTTGAACCAGTTTATAGCTCCTTGAGTACTGGTAGACATACCACTATCTTGTGGAACAATATATTTTGTAGAAGCCACATCAAAGTGCGGATCTATTCTTTCAGATATTTTGTTTACCAAATAATTTTATTCCTGAACTGTAATAGTATCTCCATAAAATGTTGACCAACTGGAAATAATCTCAAACATGTTATTCAGATCCCATTTTTTCAAACCTTCAAATTGCATGCCGGTTCCAGACTGAGGCCGGAAATTCCCCTCCCATACAAAACTCGCAAGTGTATCTAACCCAATATAATCCGCTCCTTCCAGGTGCGGCACTGCGTCAATCGTAACATTCGTCTGATCGCCATTCCCGGGCACAAATATCGTCCTGACAAATGCCTCAGGCCTGTAAGGATTGATAATGTGCGCTTTCAGTGTATCCCCGCCAGTCGGTATATTCTGCAATGAATAGTTACCATTCGCACCTGTCATTACAATCGCAGTATCCCTGTTTGCGTTGACAGACATGACATAACCCTGCCTTGCATTATTCAGGAA
This sequence comes from Ignavibacteria bacterium RBG_16_34_14, assembly GCA_001802865.1. Classification (GTDB taxonomy): domain Bacteria; phylum Bacteroidota; class Ignavibacteria; order Ignavibacteriales; family Ignavibacteriaceae; genus RBG-16-34-14. The sequence goes on along the minus strand of MHAF01000108.1, from coordinate 17,574 downwards.
ATCAACAAGCTTCCCTTCCCTGTCGCTCATCGCATTCACAATAAACCCAAAATCCTTTTCAGTCTCCGTCGAATTTGCAAGTGAAACCACCTTATACGCAATATTCGAGCTTCCATTCCCGTTTTGACTCAAAGAATCTAACTTTATGTTTTTATCGTGCAAAATCAAATTGACAAGGTTTGAATTGCTTTGCGTCATCGAATATTGCAATTGTTCCGGGCCAACTGGATTTCCGTCATTGTCATATCCCATCGCATTTATTATGGCAATAAGTGAATCCAAAGGAGGCTCATCCTCATTTATTGTTTTATTCGGGATTTGCTCAACTGTCGGAGGTCTGAAATATCTAGTGACCTTCAGCGGAACTAGGGTTGTGTCCCCTTTCAAATCGTCAATGATGATTTCATTTGCATAAAACAATGGCCTTGTTGAGTCCATGTCAGCTTCTAAAATGATTTTGTAGCCGACAGATTGCCCCTTTTGCAGTTGTCCAATGTTTCTGTCTGTTGCTTTTCCAAATGTTGAACTTCCATTTCCACTCCCTAAATTCACCATTTTCTTAGTCATTACTTTGTCGCTGGCTTGCAACCTGTAAAAATATACTCCGCTAGCAACATGGCCTCCATTATCATTGTCACCAGCCATGTCGCTTTATAATGTCCGGCTTGCAGCTCTTGATCTACAAGTACCTTGATGAGCTCAACTATTGAGTTGTAAACTGAAAGATTGACATTCTCAGTCCTCGGAATGCTGAACTCAATATTAGTGGAAGGGTTAAACGGGTTTGGATAATTCTGGAACAAGACGTAATCTTTTACTTGCTCATCAATATGCTCAACAGGAGTTGTGAGATCTGTAAAATTGAAGATATTAGAATTTCCTGTATATTGTGAATCAATCACATCTCCAGTCTGCAGATTCTGAATTATAGCTAAATAATTCATGACAGCCTGGCCATTGTCTGACATCACAAGGCTGCCTGTGATGCTTCCCAAGTCCTGCTGCTTGAACAAGTCATTTGATTTTTTATCATTTGATTTTTCGTTAATAAGAATAAAACTTTCTAATAAAAAGAATAAAAGAGTATATGCAAGTAATCTTGCGACAAGACCGGTTTTCACTGCCAATAATGAAAAAAATAATGTCCTGTATCCATAACTTTCATTAACGGGCAATAAGAATTTAATTTCTTTTTTGACTAATAGATTATTAAAATAATTTTGAATCTGGTTGAATAAATGATAGTCAGGATGAGAAGGACTTAATGCAAGGTGATTATAGTAATATCTTACAAAGAATTTCTTTTTATACTTAACAAAGCTGTAAATGCATTTGTCCATAAAAAGTTATTTTTTTGATTTTACTAAAACATAATTATTTAATTTTAACCTGTCAATTTTATTAATAATTTGAGGTAGCCACAACTTTCAGGTGCATAATATTTAAATGCGTAATATTCTCCTCAGGTAAAAGCCTGAGACTAAATTCGAAAATTAATTTTTGTAGCATGGAATTAAACTAGAACCAATATTGTTTTTAATTGTATTTATAAAATCCTTCTCCTGATTTTCTGCCTAATTTACCCGCTGCAACCATCTTCTTTAATAACGGACACGGACGATATTTCGGATCATTGAAACCATTGTACAACACATCCAGAATTGCGAGACATACATCAAGCCCAATAAAATCTGCAAGAGTTAATGGTCCCATTGGGTGGTTCATTCCAAGTTTCATCACGGTATCAATATCTTCTTTAGATGCAACTCCTTCCATTAATGCAAATACTGCTTCATTTATCATAGGCATTAATATTCGGTTAGATATAAAACCGGGATAATCATGAACTTCAACAGGGATTTTATCAAGATTTGATGTGAGGTTTTTTATCAGGTTAAAGGTTTCGTCACTTGTTGAATAGCCTCTAATAATCTCAACTAACTTCATTACAGGAACAGGATTCATAAAGTGCATGCCAATAAACTTATCCGGTCTGCCAGTCATTGAAAGCTCGGTTATAGATATAGAAGAAGTATTTGTAGCCAAAATAGAATCTGATTTAACTATATCATTAAGTTTATTAAAGATATTGAGTTTAGCTTCCTTATTTTCATATATAGCTTCAATAATTAAATCTGAATCCGGTGGAGTTTTTTCGACTCCTGTTAAAGACCTAATTTTTTTTAAAGTATTTGATTTATCTTCTTCAGTTATTACATTTTTTTTAACCTGTCTATCCAGATTAGATGAAATAGTTTTTATAGCTTTATTGGACAACTCATCATTCGTTTCAATAAGATTAACCTCAAAACCCTTCATAGCAAAAACATGAGCAATTCCATTACCCATTGTACCACCTCCAATAACAGAAATTTTTTTAATCTCCATAATGATACCTTTCTATTTATTCAATTAGTTTCAATCAAAATTTTTTACAATTAAAGCTGATGCTTCGCCACCACCAATACAAAGTGAAGCTAATCCGTATTGTACATTCTGTCGTTTCATCTCATGAATAAGAGTAACAAGAATTCGTGCTCCACTTGCACCTATAGGATGGCCCAAAGCAACCGCACCACCATTAACATTTATCTTATCTGCATTCAAACCAAGTAATTGATTAACTGCCAATGAAACAACAGCAAACGCTTCGTTTATCTCAAATAAACCAATGTCATTTTTACTTAAACCAGATTTTTTAAAAACTTTAGAAATAGCGTCTGCAGGTGCAGTAGTAAATTCGATCGGTGCTTTTGCTGATGAACTCTGTGCAACAATTTCCACTAAAGGAGTTAAGCCCAAATCTTTAGCTTTTTCTTCAGTGGTAACAATTAAAGCAGCTGCACCATCATTAATGCTTGAAGCATTAGCTGCAGTAATAATACCTTCCTTTTCAAAAGCAGGTTTCAATGAGGGAATCTTATCAAATTTGACTTTAGTGGGTTCTTCATCTTTATCAACTACTAAATCCCCTGTTTTACTTTTTATAACAATTTTTTCCATTTCATTTTCGAATCTACCATCCTTCTGAGCATCAATTGCTTTTTGATAAGATTTAATTGCGAACTCGTCGAGTTGTTCCCTGGTAAAAGAAAATTTTCTTGCACAATCTTCGGCACAGTTTCCCATATGAATATTGTTGTAAACATCCCATAATCCATCGTGTACCATTGAATCAATTATCTCTCCATTCCCTAATCTATAACCATTTCTGGCTTTAGGAAGAACATAAGGTGCATTTGTCATACTCTCCTGTCCTCCAGCAATAACTACTTCAGCATCTCCGACAAGAATAGCCTGTTGTGCAAGCATAACAGCTTTTAGTCCGCTACCACACATTTTATTTATTGTCATACATTCTGTTTTATTTGGTAAGCCGGCAAATAAACCAGCTTGTCTTGCTGGCGCCTGACCTTGTCCACCTGTTAATACATTGCCAAAAATCAATTCATCTACAATAGCGGAATCAATTTTTGATTCTTTAAGAATGGCTTTAATAGCAAAGCTGCCAAGCTGTGCTGCACTAAAAGAAGATAAGGCCCCGTTAAAAGATCCTATTGGAGTTCTTTTAGCATTTGTAATTACAATTTTTTTCATATTAAAAACCTATTTAAAATAAGATTAAAATTCATTGGTATGAATTTAAAGAAATTGAGTTAAAGAATCAGAATTTAGAAAGTTTATTTACTTATCCGATTGGTTAAGGATGCTAGTTCAAAAACAAGATTTAAACAAATAACATAAAGATTAATATTGTTTCTTATTGTGGAGGATAAGTAATCAAGCTTTTTTATCACTTCATTTAATTCAACATCAGGAAATTTCGAATTAAATTTTACTATTGTTTCCCGATGTGAATTAAAATAGAACTCATCAATGCTGATTCTGTGTTTTAAAATATCATCCAGCCAGGAGATTATCATCTTTATCAAAAGCTTTATTGAACCAGAATCATTATCTATTAGATAAAGATTTAATTCATTAAACGCAGAATTAAATTTTCCACCAAGAGAATATCTCATAAAAGATATTGTTTTTTCCTTTAAATTTTCAAAATCATTTTCAATTAATTCAATTGCCTTAGTTACAGAGCCATCAGAAAAAGGTGAAACATCGGCTGCGATTTTCTCTGAAATATTGAAATATTCTATCAATACTTTATTGATGTGTTCATTAAGTAATGGTTGTAAATTAACTCTCCAGCAGCGAGACCTAATAGTTTCCCGTAATAAATCAGGATAAGGAGTTAATAATATAAATATTACGCCTTCAGGGGGCTCCTCGAGATTTTTTAATAAAGCATTCTGAGATTCCTCATTCATTAAGTGTGCATCTGAAATGAGAATGAATCTGTATTTTACGTCTGAATAATTTAGAGACAAAAATTTTCCAATATCCCTGATGCTGCTGATTTTAATTATATTAGCTCGAGTTAACGAAATTTTGTAGTAAGGATTCTTAATTTTTTTTTCGAGTTCTGATTTTAATTCCTGGATTTCATCCGGGTTAAATTTTTCAACAGGGCCGCTAGTATCCGTTTCATTCTTACCTCTAGGAAGTGGTATAACATATTTAATGAAAGGTTCTGTAAGATTTGCAATCTGGTTATTAATAAATGAAGATTTTTCCGGGAGATTATTATAATTTAGATACTGAGCGAAACGAAGAGAAAGAAGATGCTTCCCTACTCCATTGGGACCATTAAATAGAAAAGAATGTGGGATTCTGTTAGAAATTATTAGTTGTGATAGGATTTCTTTAGATAATTCCTGACCATATACTCCCTCCCAATTAAATTTCATTTGTTCTATTACAGAACCAGCTAAATCCAAAATTAAAAATCATCTTCATTGTAAAAGAAATCTTCATCAGAAGGATAATCCGGCCAGATATCTTCTATTGATTCATAAGGTTCATCTGATTCTTCAAGTTCAATCAGGTTTTCGATAACTTCATAAGGTGCACCAATTCTTTCTGCGTATTCAATCAGTTCATCCTTAGTAGCGGGCCAAGGTGCATCGTCTAAATAAGATGCAAGCTCCACTGTCCATATCATATAAAACCTTCATCCTCCAAAAATTATTTTTTACTGTTTGAGGTTTCAAAAAAACTCAGATCATCAAAGAAAAATTCATTGGGATTTTGCTTAACTCCATTATGATGAATTTCGTAATGTAAATGAGGACCTGAAGATAACCCGGAGTTTCCGGTTTTTGAAATCAAATCCCCTCTTGAAATTTTTTGTTTTTCTTTCACAAGTGTTTTGGAAAGATGGGCGTATATTGATTTATAACCAAATCCATGATCAATTTCAATGGTCAATCCTAATCCCGCTCTGTTGCCTATGAAATCAACAATTCCATTCCCCGCAGCATAAACTGGCGTACCACTGTCGGTAATAATATCAATACCATCGTGCATTTTTCTTATTTTAAGTATGGGATGTACTCTCATTCCAAAACCATGCATAGCTAAAGTTCCTTTACATGGTTTTATTGCGGGTATAGATTTGAATAATTTTTTGTTCTCTTTCAAATTTTCGGATATATCCAGATACTGCTGCTTTTCAAAATTAATTTTTCTTGCTACTTCTTCCATATAGTTGATAGCCTGCTGCAGCTTTAATTGAGAATTATCCGAGAGAAAATCAAGAGTATTATCAAAATATCCACCACCAACTCCAACCATTTGTTCATCTTCAGATACTGGTTCAAGATCAGCAGCAATTCGCAGTTCATTATTTATTTTTAACAGCTTATCAAGATCATTATTTAACGATTCGTACTGCCCAATAACTTTATTAAGCTTTTGATGGAGAAGTTTATTTTCTTCATTCAAAGATGAATATGTATCAACACCAAACCATGATAATGCAAATGAGTAAACAGTGAAAATTAAAGCAATTGAGCAAAGAATTCCAACACTCAAATAAGCATAAAGTTTTGTTTTATAATGTCTTATCTCAATGAATTGAAGTTTTGATTTAGAGAAATAATATAGTTTTTTCATATTCAGTGGGCGAATTTAAGGATATTAGGTATGTTTGTCAAGAAATGAGATTTTTTATTCGAAGTCATGTTCAAAATAATCAACGCCACGTAAGTCTATATTATTTTTATTATTTATCGTTTTGGTTAGTTTATCCTGGAATATCTCCGCAGCACTATAACCATAATGTTTAAGTAAATAATTTAAGCTGATAACTTCGGAAATTACAGTAATGTTTTTTCCTGGTAAAATGGGAAGTTTAACATATAGAATATCAACACCTACAACATTTACAGTCTCTTCATCTAAACCTGTCCTGGTATATTCTGTTTCATCATCCCATAACTCAAGTTCAACTATAATCTCTAATCTTTTCTGATATCTAATTGCCCTTATCCCGAACATTCTTTCAATATCAATGATTCCTAAACCTCTTATTTCCATAAAATGTTTTGCAAGGTTAGTACCAGAACCCATTAATATCCCCTCTCCTTTTTTGGTAAGGATAATTAAATCATCAGCGACGAGCCTATGACCTCTTTCAACTAAATCTAAAGCTACTTCGCTCTTCCCTATCCCTGATTTTCCAATAAAAAGAATTCCCGCTCCATAGACATCAACAAATGAACCGTGAATAGATATCCTTTCTGCAAACTGGTCGTCAAGAAAATCACTTACAAAATAAACTAACTTTGTTGTAGAGAGAGATGATCCGAACAATGGAATATTATTTTTATTCGAAAGTTCAAGTAACTCCGGAAAAGGTTTATTGTTATCAGTCAGAATAATACAAGGAATACTGAACCTAAAAATTCTTTCTATTGCTTCAACTCTTTTTTCGTTGGATAACTGAGCTAAATATTTCATCTCAGTATTTCCAAAAACCTGAACGCGTGAGAATGAAAAAAGATCTACAAACCCTGCAAGAGCTAATCCTGGTCTATGCAGGTTCTGTTCATAGATCTTTCTGTTAAAACCAGAGGTGTCAGAGTATAAATTTAGTTTAGCAAGATCTTTAGAATTTTCATAAAGAAATTCAACCGTAATGAATTCCTTCCTGGAAATCGCTTTTTGATCTATTTTAATCATCTTACCTTTTGCACTCTTTTTGTTTTCAGTTTCTTCAATTGTCTTGAAAGTTTCTCAACGGCATAACTTACTGATTTTTCAAAATCATCCGATTCATCTGTTGCACTTAATATTTGACCCGGAACCTGTAAAATTATTTCTGCACTCTTAATACTATCCTTTGTATTTAAGTAACTTAGTTTTACATCAGCACTCATAATATCATCATTGTACTTTTTTAGTGTGGTTACCTCTGAAGAGATAAAATCCTTTAGTGTCTGGCGAGCTTTAAATTTTCTTGCTGTTATTAAGATATTCATATAACCTCCGCAAAAAGTTAAGATTTTGGATGTGATTTTTTATATGCTGATTTAAGTCTTTCAACACTTACGTGAGTATATATTTGTGTTGTAGATAAATTTTCATGTCCAAGTATTTCTTTTACAGCTTTCAGATCAGCACCATTATCAAGCATATGCGTTGCTGCACTGTGTCTTAAAATGTGTGGGCTTTTTTTCTTTAAATCGGTAACCAAAGATAAATATTTATTTACAAGTTTATAAACTAATTGTCGATAGATTCTTTTGGAGTGCTTTGTTACGAAAAGAGGATTATATATACTTTCAAACTTCTTCGTATCTAAATATTCTTTTATCACCACTATTGATTTTTCACCAACAGGAACAATTCTTGTTTTACTTCCCTTTCCAAAGACTCTTAATGTTTTTTCCTTTAGATTGAGATCTCCATAATTCAATTTGCATAGTTCATCAACACGGATAGCACAACCATAAAGAATTTCAAAAATGGTCTTTATCATTTTAGAATTTTTATTTCTGTCTATTTCTTTATAAGCTTCAAGAATAGAAGATACAGAAATTATCTCTGGTAATTTTCTTGAAAATTTAGGACCAACTATTGTTGAACAACGATCTATTTCGATATATTCATTTTGAAAAGCAAACTTGAAAAGACCTTTTAGAGCAGAAAGTTTTCTTGCAATTGATTTACGCTCAATTCCAATTTCACTTAAAACCATTAAATATGATTTAATAAATTTTTCAGAGATTCCTGAAATTTCTTTGTTATAATATTCATTGCAATATGAATTAAATCCTTCAAGATCTGAATGGTAGGATTTAACTGTATTTTCAGAATACCGTTTTATACTCTTCAAATACTGAAGATATTCTTCTGTTACTTTTTCAATTAACATTAAAATTATTCTTCAACTTCTTCAACTTCAGCAGTTACCATTTCCATGCTGCAGACAGGGCATTTCAGATAGTTTCCCTTCTTAACAGAATAACGCTGAGACATATAATCTGAATCGCCATTAAGGCAATGCATTGGTATAGGTTTATACCAACTTACAAAATCACAATCAGGATATCTTGAACATCCGTAAAATACTTTATTTCTTTTTGATTTTCTCTCTACAATTTCGCCTTGTTTACATTTAGGACATGCAATACCAAGAGTAATATTTTTTATAAAATCACAATCAGGATATCTTGAACATCCAATAAATCTTCCAAACTTCCCTTCCCTGTAAACGGTTCTGGCACCGCATTTTTCACAGGTACCTCCGGTGTATTCTGGCTCTTTACTTGCCGCTGCAATTTCACGGAAAGATTTTATGTTCTTACAATTTGGATAATTGGTGCAGGCTAAAAATTTACCGTAACGGCCAAACTTAATCTCCATTTCACTTCCGCAAACATCACAATAAATTTTTTCAACTTTATTTTCAACAAGCTTTAAAGATTCTGAAAATGGATTATAAAAATCATTTAATACTTTCACATATTCTATGTCACCATTAGCGATAAGATCGAGTTCATTTTCCATTAAAGAAGTGAAATCTTCATTAATTATTTTTGGGAAATTCTTTACAAGAATGTTATTAACCTGTTGCCCAAGTTTAGTTGGAATAAGTTTTTTATCAACCTGCTCAACATATTTTCTATCCTGTATTGTACTTACAATTAATGAATAAGTACTCGGCCTTCCAATCCCTTTATTTTCAAGTTCCCTGATGAGCGAACTTTCTGTAAACCTTGGTGGTGGTTTTGTGAAGTGCTGAGTCTTCTGAAGTTCTTCAAGAGAAAGTTTGTTTCCTTTTTCAAGTCCAAGAGGAATTTTTTCATTTCTGTATTCTGCTTTTTCATCTGCATCTGATTTTGGCTCAGCAATTTCTTCATAAACCTGTAAAAAGCCATTAAACACTATTGCATTTCCTAATGCTTTAAAGAGAAATTCGTCTGCAGAAATATCTATAACCGTAGTTTCAAACAATGCGGGATTCATTTGAGAAGCTACAAATCTTTTCCAGATTAATTCATACAGTTTGAAAGTTCTGTTATCAACAAACTTCTTCACAAATTCAGGAGTATATCTTAAAGAAGTTGGTCTGATTGCTTCGTGAGCGTCTTGAACATTAGCTTTCTTCTTTGCATAGCTGTTTGGAGATTCGGGCAGATATTCTCTTCCAAAAGTTTCCTTAATAAAATCCCTAACTAAAGGAATAACCTCTTCACTTACTCTTGTGGAATCGGTTCTCATGTAGGTAATTAAACCAACAATTCCTTCATTTCCAAGATCAATACCTTCATATAATTTTTGAGCAAGAACCATTGTTTGCTTTGGACGCATACCAAGTCTTCTTGAAGCTTCAGCCTGCAGTGCACTGGTAATGAAAGGCGCGGAAGGATTTCTTTTAGTATTCCTCTTAACAATGTTAGTTAGAAAAAATTCTTTTTTAGCTAAAACTCTATCAAATATTTGTTGTGCTGACTTGGCATAGGAAATAGAAAGGTTTTTTTCCAGGAACTCTTTCAGGTCATTTTCGGTCATTCGCGATTTTGGAAGTATCTTTAACTCTTTTCCACCAACACTAAACAGCTTTGCCTTAAATGTTTCCCCTTTATCAGTTTTGAAGATTGCCCAGATTGACCAGTGTTCCGTAGTTATAAACTTTTCTATTTCCCTTTCCCTATCGCATATAATTTTTAAAGCAACAGATTGGACTCTGCCAGCTGAAAGAGATGTACTTCCCGAAATTTCAATTATAGCTTTCCATAAAAAAGGAGAAATCTTATAACCGATTATCCTGTCCATTACTCTTCTTGCTCTTTGAGATGAAACAAGGTTCTCATCAATCGGGCGCGGAGCTTTCATTGCTTTTGTAACGCCGTTCTTTGTTATTTCATTGAAAAGAACACGGTAAATTTTTGTTTCACTTTTACCGTTAAGAATATCAGCAATATCCTGAGCTATTGCTTCACCTTCACGGTCAGGGTCAGTTGCGATATAAATATTTTTACTTTTTGCAGCAAGTGCTTTAATCTTCTTTACAATATCCCCTTTGCCGCGGATAGTAACATACTGAGGTTCAAAATTTTTATCTATATCTACCCCAAGTTTGGTTTTTGGCAGGTTGCGGATATGCCCTATAGTTGCTTCAACCTTAAAGTCTTTACCAAGATATTTATTTATCGTCCGTGCTTTCGACGGAGACTCTACTAATACTAAATTTTTAGCCATTTAAATTTCTAATTTATAAGATCGGAAGAATATAAAATTGCCCTGCTTCCGGGTAATGTAAAATTATTTAATTCATGAAAAAGAGATAATATAAATAATGTTAACTGTTCAAATGAAACTTCTTCGCCACCAAATAACTTAATTTGTTCCATAATCAGTTCCAAATCACCGTTTGTTATTATCCCTTTACTGTAGAAATGTAACAGATAATTATAATTTTTCAAACCAATCTGGGCAATTTCTTCACCTGAAAGTACCCTGAAACTACGAAAATCAGCAGAATCTCCATAATAGTGACTATATGAATCATTCATTAATTTATCATAAATCCAGCTATAAACAGCGGCAACTGCACTTTTTTCAAATTTATATTTTTTATTTAACCTGTTAAAGGTTTTTTCTGTGGGTTCAGAATTTAGATTATTAACAACTTCTTCCAGCACTTTCGCAATTTCTCTCATCGTATCTATTCCTATCTAAATAATAATGTATATCTATTATATAATTGATTTTCACGTTTCTTCATCACAATTCTTTCTTTTTTTGATTGGTCATTAAATCCAAGGAGGTGTAAAAATCCATGTATAACTAATCTCATAATTTCTTCTTTTAGTTTCTCTTTATATTTTTTTGCATTAGATGCAGCATCATCAAAAGAGATGTATATTTCACCCTCAAGGTTTTTTTGTGATTCCGAATAATCAAAAGTAACTATATCCGTTGAATAATTGTGATCCAGGTATTCTTTATTGATTCTCATTATCTCTTTACTGTTTACAAAATTTATTTGGATGCCTGATATATCGAATCCAAGTTCCTTCTTTAATTCTCTTACAATATTATGAATAAATTTTTTATCAACTTCAAAATCTTTTCCCGAAGAAGTTCGGGATCGTCCCGAAAGAACATTTACAGAAAGATTTTTTACCACTATTTATCCCGGTATTTAATAGAATTAAAAGTGGTATCAGCATATTTTTTATATCGGATAGCTGAGTTTTCAAACTCAATCATTTCATCATCTGTAAGATCTCTTATAACCTTAGCAGGAATTCCTGCGACCAGTTTGCCCGATGGTACCACAAAACCCGGTTTAACAACAGAACCTGCTGCAACTATGGATTTTTCTTCTACTATCGCACCATCAAGAATAATACCGCCAATTCCTATAAGTGTTAAATCCATAATGGTACATCCATGTAGAACAGCAGAATGCCCTACAGTTACTTTATTACCTACAATAAGTGGATTTTTACCAGTGACGTGAAGTACAGAATTATCTTGAATATTAGTTAGTTCACCAATTCTAATATAATTAACATCTCCTCTAACTATAGAATTATACCAGATGCTTGAGTTTTCTCCAATCTCAACATCGCCAATAATTTTTGTACCTGAAGCAAGAAAAACATTAGAAGCTATTTTGGGAATTTTATCTGAATAAGGGAAAATCTTGACTTCCATTCTAACCTTTAAACTGTGGAGGCTGCCATCCTTCTCTTTTCCATTTTACCAATTCAAGTCTTATGTTTCCAATAATAACTTTCATATTTGCAACAATAGGGATTGATGCTTCATCGTTTGTAAACCAGCCTTCAAAGTGTCCTGTAAGCCCAAAGATGCTTATAAAATCCAATTCACCATCAAGACGTGTACAAGCAATATCATAATCAACTGCATCTATGGAAACATCGGCAACTTCCTTATAGAAATTAATTTTTGTTGTTACTTTCTTCTCATTTACAAAACAAGGAACGTCAACGGATTTATTTTGCCCGCTGTTTATTCTTGCATAAAAGAAGACAGATAAGCCGTCCTGATAAAATTTATCCACGGCTACAGTGCTGTCTGTCCAGACTTTTGCAGGTTTAAATCTCCCCTTTTTAATTCTTATTTTTTTTGCATCATAATTAAAATAATATTCTGTGTATGTGTATGGTTCTTCTTCTTTAGATACTCCCCTGAAAAATGTAGAATAACTTTCACTGCTTACGCTGCTTTCATAAGTCTGATGAAGAGTTACAAATGGAACTCCCGAATATGAATCCATGTAGGCAATAGTATTATAGTAAGTTTTGCCGTTTACAGTTTTTTTATCTCGAATTTTTATCTTTACTTCTCCAAGTTTTATCAATGAATAACTTACAACATAAGTTAACTCTTCTCCCGGGAATAAAATATTATCAGATTGAAAATCAAAATTAACTGCAGCTTTAGAATTATTGCTTGATGGAATAAAATAAAGAAATAAAAAAATCGGTAATAATAAAAGCTCGGAGAAACATTTCATTTTAACTGATGTCCAAAATAATTTCAAACTTATAAAGAAAATTTATAATGCATAATGCTTGAAAAAGCTACCCATCTATTTCGTCCTTGACAGGACTTGGAATTCTTGGGTCACTGAGTTTTCTATAAATATTTCGTCCTTAACAGGACTATTTAAAAGATCAAAACATAAATAACTTGTTATGTCCCGATAGGGACAAAATATTTATAGCATATAACAATCCAAAAAAAAGGAAGTCCCATAGGGACGAAATAAAAATTTGTTCTGAATGGACTGGGTTCATTTTAATTTAGCCAGATCTTTTGCTTCATTAAAAAGAGTAACCGCTTTTGAAACCTGGCTATCGGAAGATAAAAGAACAGAAAACCATCCCTCATTTTTCCAGAAGTTCCTTGCAATCTGAGCTTTGAGTCTTGCCTGAATGTAATCCTTATCTTTTTCAAAATCTGCAGAAACAAACTTTACATTTTTTGTATCAGCATAGGATATAAAATCTTTAATAGTATTATCATCAACTATAAATCCATTCCTGAATTTTTCAAGATTATCTCCATACTGACTTTTTATCTCTGAAGAATTTTTATCGAGATATGATAATGTAAATAGATAAAAGACATTATTCCTGAGAAGGTTTGATGTGTACTCAGTTATATTATCAGACTTAACGATATAATCAGGTGTAATTCCGCCGCCGCCATAAACAATTCTTCCGCCATCTGTTTTGAAGACAGGTTTTGTAGAATCATTCTCTACATTGTGCTTTATATTTTCTCCTTCAGTTTCTTCCCGATCATAAACTTCAGAGTAATATTCGTCCTTATTCTTTTTATCCTTATAATCTCTTTGAATTAATCTGCCAGAGGGAGTATAGTATTCTGATATAGTTAATCTCAGAGCAGAATTATCAGGTAGATTAAATTGTCTTTGCACGAGTCCTTTTCCAAAAGTAGTTTCACCAACAATCAAACCTCTGTCCCAATCCTGAACTGCACCTGAAACGATTTCGCTTGCAGAAGCACTTCCCTGATTAACTAGAATTATCAGTGGGATCTTTTCAAACTGCGATGATTGTGAGGCATTATAATCTTCATTAAATTCTGATCTTCTTCCTCTCGTGTAAACGATCTTCTTCTCTCCATCTAAGAAAAGATCTGCAATCTGGAAAGCCTGGTTAAGGTAACCGCCGGGATTACCTCTTAAATCAAATACAAGCTGTTTCATCCCTTGCTTATTCAGATCATTAAGTGCACTAACAAGTTCATCATAAGTTGTTTCTGCAAATCTTGATACACTGACATAACCGGTTTTGTCATCTAACATAAAATGTGTATCAACAGAATAAATGGGAATTTTATCGCGGATTATTTCATATTCGATTGGATCATCCACTCCATGTCTTAGAATTGTAACATTAACTTTAGTTCCTTTTTTACCACGCAACTTATTTCTGACTTCTTCGCTGGTTAAGCCCAGAGCATCTTTTCCATCAATCTTAATTATTCTATCGCCTGATTGAATTCCAAGTGCTTCACTTGGTCCACCAGTAATAGGAGAAACAACTGTTAAGGTATCATTCACAACCTGGAATTCAATTCCTATTCCTTCAAAATCTCCTCTGAAGTTTTCTTCTACCGATTGAAGCTGGGAAGCCGGTATGTAAACTGAATGAGGATCAAGTTTGTTAAGCATTCCATTTATGGCTGCTTCAACAAGAACCTGTGTATCAACTTCTTCCACATAATATTTCTCTGTGAAAGTAAGAACATCATTAAATTTTATAATGCTGTTCCTTAGGTTATCATCAGAAAAGACTTTATCAATTTGAAAACCTAAAATAATTCCAATTGTAAGCACAACCACCAGAACCGGAATCTTTAAATTTTTAAACATTATACACTCCTTTGAGAATTAAATTCTTGCTCCAATTATAAAAAACATTTGTGTTTCTCTAAAGTTAACTGAATTTTGAAGTGAGCTGCTCAGATAATTGATATTTAATGAAAAAGAAATCTGATTAATAGGTTCATAAAAAAATGAAAATGAAAATCTTCTTAAATATTCAAGATTACCATCTAAGAATTTCACAGTTTCAGAATCCATCAACCGGTGACCAAGATTAATATCGCCGCCAACATTTTTTATACTGCCATTATCATTTGGAGGATTTGCGCCATGTATTGTTAACCAAAATGATACCGAACACCTTAACCTATGGTTAAACCTATAATTTATTTGAGAAAAAAACAATTCACTATTAGGTTGTAAATCACTACCGATATTATAACCATTATGAGTAAAATTGTTCCCGGTAAGGTGATGTGTTAAGGTATACGGTTCTACTCTAATGTATTCAATGCTGAAATCAACAGGAGCAATTTCATAAAGATTACTTGAGAAAATTCCGGTATGAAGTAAAGTCTGATTCCCATACCAGCCGGAACCAATTTTACCTAAAGAAATATCATCTATAAGGAAAGTTGTAAAAACTTTAAGACCACTTATAGGTTTTACATTCAGATCAAAGAAAAGCATTGCATTATCCCTATCCTGGTTTGAATGCTCGATAGATTTATAAAATGTAAACGGATTTAAGTAGGATAAATCAATTCCCCTTTTTCCATAAATAATTATTTCTCCTGCTCCAAGACTAACACTTGGAGAAAAATCAAAACTTAACCTATGATAACCAATATATTTTTCATCAACAATGTTTGCCCCACCTGTTATACTATCTCCTGCAAAGGAAATATTATCTAAAAGT
This sequence comes from Ignavibacteria bacterium RBG_16_34_14, assembly GCA_001802865.1. Taxonomy (GTDB): domain Bacteria; phylum Bacteroidota; class Ignavibacteria; order Ignavibacteriales; family Ignavibacteriaceae; genus RBG-16-34-14. Next base: position 1,921 of record MHAF01000108.1, on the reverse strand, counting down.
TTTCCATGGAAATATGAAAAATTTAAAAACTCGTAATTAATGTTAAGGGAAAGATAATCGAACATAGGAGAATTATCAGCAATCAAAGATTTTATTTGTCCATGACCAACTAATAATCTGTCTCTGCCAAATTTTAATTTCAATAAATCAAAATCGGCAGATAAGTAACCAGAGGTTTCATCAAAATATCCCACATCGGGTTCAAGGTTGTATTTGAAATTATATGCAACTTCTTTTTTTAACCGGGCAGTTTCTTTATTTCCAAAAACCTGTCCATTGTATCCACTTAAAAAAAATCCAAACTTCTTTAGTAAAGTTCCCCTGATCTCACCTCCATAGTAACCAAGAGACGTTGAGGAATTAATATCTAACGGAGAATTGTTTCTATAAATAATCTCTCCCTGCGAAATAAGATTAATAAAAAGGTTTGCTCTTTCCTCATCATTATAAAAGAAAAGATATTTTTCTTTTTGTGAAAAGAGATTATACGAACCTTCACCAATTATTCTCTCTGAAAAACTCAAAGTGCTATAAATTTCATATTCAAATTCAACTTTTAAATCTTCTAATATTTTCTTATCAACTTCATCAAGTTTATTTTCTTTAAAAAGAATTTCTTTTAAGAATTCTCCTATCTCTCCCCTGCTTTTCGGAATCTCGAAAGGATTATAATGCTCAATAAGTTTAAGGGTTTCCATTCTGTTCAGAAAATCATAAACAGGATTATTAGCAGAAACATATTCTGCTTGTGCAAAAAGCAATGAAGGTATGATAGAGAAAAGAAGTAAAATCCTTTTTAGCATAAATGAATATAGACTTCTTGAAAATACACTTGAACTTGCATTTATCTTATCTGTTTCCATTCTTTGGATAATGATTTATTCCTTAAAATAATTAAGATAGCGTTTTTAGTCCACGACCAGGTAACGCTGCTGTAACCAAGTTTCCTGTACCTGCGAGGTGATTCATAAATACAAAGATCTTTTGCAAATAATATTTTGCCATGTTTATTTATTCTTTTGAACAGATCGAAATCTTCTCCTGCATCGAGTTCTTCATTATTGCCATTTACAAGCTCAAAATATTTTTTCTTAATTACCTGGCATTCACCTCTGCCCATTCCAACACCAAATAAATTCAGAAGATAGAAATATGTATTGTAAATTGAGTGAAAAAGTATATCGGATATTTTCTCTTCTTCTTTAAAAACTTTTACAGTACAAGTCATAGCCGCATAATCTGCATTAACAAAATTGTTTTTAAGATAATCAAAAAACTTTTCGGTATCAGATAAAATAATATCGCCGTTTAGAAAAATAAGAATTTCTCCTTTGGCAAAACGGGCTCCGGCATTTCTACCCATTGCAATATTTTGTTTTTTCTCTTCAATATGAACTTTAATAACATCTGATTGAACAAGAGCATACTCAATAGTTTTATCAATGCTTCCCCCATCAGAAATAATTATTTCATAATCATATTTTTCTTTTAGCTTCGAATCGTTAAGCTGATTTAGAAGGTTAAGCAGGAGTTTTTCTTCGTTGAGAGTTGGGATGATGATACTGTATTTCAAATATTCCTCAGAATAAAAAAATAAAGAATGCTGAATCGGGAGATATTCTAAATCCCGGCATCGGTAAGTGAAAATAGTTTAAAGTATTCTTTATAAAATTACCAAACTTTCCTTCAAGAGGTAATTCGAGAACATTAAAATCCAAACCGATAAAAATTTCTCTTCTACCGCCTCCAGATCCATCAAGATTCTTAACTCCCATTCCCACCGCAAGATTCAAAAACGCAGGCCATATTTCAGCAAAATCACCAGGTAATAAATTTTTCATTCTGAAAGTTAACCATTGTTTTTGTCCTTCATAATCATCAAAGAAATTTCCTTTATGTTCGCCGCTTCTCATTTCTGCCG
>MHAF01000107.1 GCA_001802865.1 Ignavibacteria bacterium RBG_16_34_14 | reverse complement strand
CATTTGTCCTTTATCTTAGAATTAAACCAAAGAAAGTTAAGCACCAAGAGGTTAATAATGACAAGTGATGCAATGGTAGTTAATGGAAAAGAACCAAGTTACCTTGAATATAGAGGGAAGGGAAAAGGTCTGAAATCATGGATATTTTCTACAGATCATAAAAGAATTGGGATACTTTATCTCTGTTCGCTTTTACTCTTTTACTCCGTTGGAGTAATTTTCGGATTCCTTATGAGACTGGAGCTTATTGCACCCGGAAGAACGATAATGGATCCTCAAACTTACAACCAGATTTTCACGCTACATGGTGTGATAATGATTTTCCTCTTTGTAATTCCCGGAATTCCTGCAGTATTCGGAAACTTTTTTCTTCCAATTCTTATTGGAGCAAAAGATGTTGCTTTCCCAAGAATCAACTTATTTTCCTGGTATTTATTTGTAACAGGTGGTCTACTTGCTATTCTCTCTATAACATTACCGGGCGGTTCAGCAGATACAGGCTGGACATTCTATGTGCCCTACAGTGTCCGAACAGGAACTAATGTTATTTTCACAGTATTTGCAGCATTTATACTTGGGTTTTCTTCAATCCTTACAGGATTAAATTTCGTAACAACAGTACATCGTATGAGAGCACCGGGAATGAGCTGGTTTAAAATGCCCCTTTCAATCTGGTCTTTTTATGCTACGGCATGGGTACAGGTTCTTGCAACTCCTATCATTGGTATTACACTTTTGCTTATTGCGATTGAAAGATGGTTTGGTGTGGGATTATTTGATCCTGCGCTTGGTGGTGATCCTGTATTGTATCAGCATTTATTCTGGATATACTCTCATCCTGCTGTTTATATAATGATTTTACCTGCCATGGGTATTATCTCAGAAATAATTCCTGTGTTTGCAAGAAGATCAATATTTGGTTATAAATTTATCGCTTTCTCATCAATTGGTATTGCACTTTTTGGTTCTTTAGTTTGGGCTCATCATATGTTTACCGTAGGAATGAGCGATACTGGTATGTTTGTATTTTCAATTTTAACTTTTCTTGTTGCTATTCCGAGTGCAATAAAAGTATTTAACTGGACAGCAACTTTGTATAAGGGTTCAATAGACCTTAAACCTCCTTTATATTTTGCTCTTGGATTTATTTTTCTCTTTTCAATTGGAGGACTCACGGGTTTATTCCAGGGAACCCTTGCTATAAATATACAGGTACACGACACTTCCTTTATCGTTGCGCATTTTCATTATGTAATGTTTGGCGGAACAGGATTTGGAATTTTTGCAGCTATGCACTATTGGCTTCCAAAAATGTTTGGAAGAATGTATAACCATAAAGCTGCAAAAACAGCATTCTGGTTTTTATTTATTGGCTTTAATACTCTCTATTTCCCTATGTTTATTATGGGCTGGTTAGGAATGCCGAGAAGATATTATGATTACCTTCCTGAATTTCATATTTATCATTTAATCTCAACAATCGGTTCCTGGATTTTAATTACAGGTTTAATAATAATGTTTACCAACCTCATTAGATCTTTAAGAAAAAGAGAAGTTGTTACTGAGAATAACATTTGGGGAGGAGAAACTCTCGAATGGCAAATACCCACCCCACCACCTCTTGAAAACTTTGAGCATATTCCTACTATTACAGAAAAACCATACGAATATAAACAGAATGAAGAACCTGAGTTGGAGGAAATAAAGTGAATACTCAGGAACATGCAGTAAGCCATGTACATCGCGATGATATAGCTTCGCGTATGGGAATGTGGTTATTCCTTTTTACTGAACTTCTTCTTTTTGGAGGGATGTTCTTCCTGTATTCTGTTTACCGTTTTATGAATGCGGAAGAATTTCATGTTGCTGCTAAAGAGCTTAATACATTAATAGGATGTTTTAACACTGCAATTCTGTTAACTAGCAGTCTTACAATGGCTCTGTCAATAACAGCCATTCAAAAAGATAATAAAAGACTTTCAATACTCTTCCAGGTTATTACGATTTCCTTAGCACTTGGTTTTATGGTAAACAAATATTTTGAGTGGACAACAAAATTCGATCATGGAATTTATCCCGGTTCCGATACTTTATTGGCTAAGGAACCAGGTGAAATTTTATTTTTTGGTTTATACTATGTTATGACAGGGTTGCATGGACTTCACGTTGTAATCGGTGCGGTTTTAATTGGAGTGATGACAAGGTTTACTATAAAAGGTGTAATCACTAAAGATAGTTTTGTAAAGCTTGAAGCCGCAGGACTTTACTGGCACTTAGTTGATATAATCTGGATTTTCTTATTCCCATTGTTCTATTTAATAACCTAAAGATTATTTATGCATAAAGACGAAACACATCAGCACATGCACGGCTATGGGATTTATCTTCTTGTATGGATGGGTTTGTTAACTTTAACAGGCGTTACCGTAGCTGTTGCAGGAATTAATTTTGGTGCTTTAACTATTGCAACTGCCTTAATTATTGCATCTATAAAATCTTACCTTGTTCTAACCATCTTTATGCACTTAAGGATAGAACAAAGAGTATTCAGAATTTTTCTCGTAGTTGCTCTTTTCTTCTTCATTATTTCAATAGTTCTTCTTTTTGCAGATTATTCATTTTTAATTAAATCATAAACTATGTTTTCAGGCTCCTCAAATTTCGTAGAATCTGTTGATACAGCCTTTTGGGTCGTAATGGTAATTTCTGTTTTTTTCTTAGTGCTGATTACCTTTCTTATGGTTTTCTTTGTTATAAAGTATAATAAAAAGAGAAACCCAAAAGCGAAAAACGTACACAGCAATGTTCCTCTTGAAGTTACATGGACAGTTATCCCGACGATTTTAGTTCTTATTATGTTCTGGTATGGATGGGTAGGTTACAAGCAAATGTCTGAATCGCCTGAGGATTCAATGGTAATTGACGTTACAGCACAAATGTGGAAGTGGACATTTAAGTATCAGAATGGTGTTCAGTCAGATACTTTGTATGTTCCATTGAAGAAAAATATAAGACTTAATCTTCATTCATTGGATGTAAACCATGCTTTTTTCGTTCCGGCTTTTAGAGTTAAAAAGGATATAATTCCAAATCGAAATAATCACGTTTGGTTTAATGCCTTAGAGATTGGCTCTTATAATATTATGTGTGCTGAGTATTGCGGTTTAAATCACTCTAATATGTATTCCAAAGTTGTTGTTATCCCGGAACAGAATTTTAATTTCTGGCTTGAGAATAAAGGAAAACTCGGTACCGGGTCGCAGCAGATAAGTGTTATAAAAGCAGATACAACTGCTTCAAAATAAATCTTAATCTAATTGAAAAATAAAATCAAAATATTAGCTCAGTTAACAAAGATTAAAATTACTTTTTTTGTTACAGTAACAACTGCGTTTGGTTATATCTGCTTTACAGGAGAAATTAATTCAGGAATGATAGCTCCGGTTATCGGAATACTTTTATTAGCCTGTGGTAGTGCTGTAATAAATCACTACCAGGAAAGAAAAACAGATGCATTAATGGACAGGACAAAAAATCGTCCTATTCCTTCCGGAAGAATTTCATCTACTAATGCTTTAAAAATCGCTTTGGTTTTATTAATAACGGGTTCAATAATTCTTTATTCAGGTTCCGGAATTCTTGCTTTATCTCTTGCGTTGTTAAATCTTATCTGGTACAATGGAATATATACTCCTCTTAAGAAAAAAAATCCTTTGGCAATAGTTCCCGGTTCTTTGGTTGGAGCAATTCCTCCTGCAGTTGGCTGGGTCGCTGGAGGTGGGAGTATTTTTGATTCGGGAATATTAATTATTTCTTTCTTCTTCTTTATATGGCAGATACCACATTTCTGGCTGCTTCTTCTTGTGTTAGATAAAGATTATGAAAAGGCAGGCTTTCCAACTTTAACAAAAATTTTTTCTCATGCACAATTAGCAAGAATAACTTTTATCTGGATAATTGCAACTGTAGTAACGGGATTAATTATTCCTCTCTTTGGAATAACAAAATTTCCTGTAATAAACTTTCTTCTTTTAGCTGCTGGCATCTGGCTTGGCTGGAATGCATTCAAACTTCTAAAAGAAACGGCAAACATGATTTCTTTCAGATTTGCATTCAGAGAGATAAATGTTTTTGCTTTACTCGTTATGGTTTTACTATCAATTGATAAACTTTTTATTTGAACTTTCAGGAAGGAAGATGGAATTCTTAGATAATTTAGTTTTACCTCAATCAGCAGAACATATAGAGCTTCTTCACTATATGTTAATGCTTGTTTTGTTTCTCTTTGTCCCTTTTATTAGTGTAATACTTGGGGGAACGTCTCTCTCTTTATATTACAGGAGAAAAGGATTTGAATCTGGTAATCCTGTTTATTTAAGATTTGCAAAAGATGTCATTGATTTGGTGACTATCAATAAAAGTATGGGCATTGTACTTGGGATAATTCCTTTGCTTATTTGTGTGCTTGTTTTTGCACAACTTCTGCACAACGCAAATACCCCAACAATATATTACCTGGTAGCAGCATTTTTCTTAACATCAATCAGCATAATTCTTATCTATACCTATAAATACTCTCTTTCATTAAAAAATATTTTTGATTCGATAAAAGATTTTCATTCTTATGATCCTGAGCTTAATGAAGAATTAAATAAATTCAAAAAAGGAAATCAGAGTCTCAGTTTTAAATCAGGAAGATACGGAGTAATAATTCTTTTCATTTCTACATGGATTTTTACTGCTGCAGTTACTCTAGTGACCTATCCAAATAAATGGATGGATGAAGGAGTTATGTTTTTACTTTTCTCCTGGGAGGTTTTATCCCGTTATATTCATTTTATAACTGCAGCTTTTGCGTTAACAGGAAGTGCAATTTTATTCGCTTTCTTTTACTGGGAGGGTGGCAAAAAAAATATTACAGGGGATTATAAAGATTTTCTGAGAAAAACTGCAATCAGGATTACTTTAATTGCTGCATTATTCCAGCCTCTCTTTTTATTAATTAATTTATTTGCACTTCCTAAGGAAGCGTTATCTGCTTCAGTATTTGGGTATTCATTTATTGCCATTTTCCTCTTATTTCTTGCATATAATTATTTGTATGCAATGCTTAAAGAATCAACTTTAAAATTCAGCGGGCATGTTTTTTATGTTTTGTTATTTGCATTACTTGCTTTAATAGTTAAAGATCAGCTTGCAATGGGGAATGCTACAAGAGAACATTCATCTGTTCTTATTGCTGAGTTTGAAAAATATCTTGCTGAATTAAAAGGGACAAAAGAGGGACAGGTAAAGTTGTCAGGTCAGGAGATTTATGAAGTCAGATGTGCATCCTGCCATAGGTTTGATCAAAAGTTAGTAGGACCACCTTATGACTCAACTCTCCCAAAGTATGAAGGTAAAATAGATCAGTTGGTTTCATTTATTCTTAACCCGGGAAAAGTTGATCCGGCATATCCTCCTATGCCTAATCCGGGTTTAAAACCAAATGAAGCAAAAGCAATTGCAGACTACGAAATGATAGAGCATATGAAACATGTTTTTGCGCAAAGATCTGCAGAAGCAGGAGAGAATGGTGAGCAGATTTTTAAATTGATCTGTTCAGCTTGCCATAGTTTTGAAAAGAATATGGTAGGACCGGCATTTAACACAGTTGTTTCGAAATATATAGGTAATGAAGGAAACTTAGTTACTTTTCTTTCAGATCCGCAGAAAATAAATCCTGAGTTTCCTCAAATGCCTAATCCTCAATTAAGTGAGAATCAGAGAAAAGCAATATCAACTTATGTGATAAGTGAATATCAGAAGAGACAAGGAGTGGCATCCAAATAAACATTTCAAGTTCAATGTTAAGTTCAAGATTAAAAGAAACTTGAACTTACTCTTGCACTTGAACTGTGGAAGTTATTTCAGTATAGGAATTACCTCCCTTTGTCTTTCACCTCCGGTAGCAATAACCTTTTTATCAGGAGTAATGTAAACATCTATTTCACTTCTTACACCAAAATCTCCTGTTAAATAAATTCCAGGTTCAATAGAAAAAGATGTTGATGGAAGAATAAGTCTTTCATCTTTAGTTTCAAAATTATCCATATGAGAACCGCTCCCGTGCAAGTCTGTTGTGATTGAATGACCAGTTCTGTGAATAAAATAATCTGCATAACCCGCTTCTTTAATAACATTTCGTGATGCATCATCTACTTCATAACCACGAACTTCTTTCCCTTGCTTAAACCTGGATGAAACAAGATTGAAAGCTTCATCTCGTGCTTTAGCAACGATATAAAAAACTTTAATATATTTTTCGGGAACAGTTTTTCCAACAAATCCAACCCATGTTATATCTGCCCATACAGCATCAGGTTTATTTAGTTTTGCCCATAGATCAATTAGAACAAAATCATTTTCTTTAATTGGCTTATTTATTTCTTTGGTTGGGGCATAATGCGGGTTTGCAGAATTTTCGTTTACTCCAACAATCGGAGGATGGTCTGTGAAGTATCCTCTTTTATCAAATTCGTTCATTATAAATTTTTGAACATCATATTCAGTAAACTGTTTGTTAGAAGATATTTTTTCTTTTATGAAATTAAATGATTTAGTAACGATTTCGGTTAAAGCATTAGCTACTGGTTTGTTTTCTTCAAATTGCTCTTTAGTCCAAACAGCATTGAACATTGAAATCAAATCACCGCTGCTTGCAATTTCGACACCATAAGATTTAATCTGCTCAATAGTTCCTGCATCAACTTTAGAAACATAAGGAATTGCATTAAGAGGGGAATATTCCATTGCAATTTTTTTATAGTTCTTTAAAGTTTTTGAAATATGAGAAGATAAAGAAGTATGACTTGAGTAGGTTAATTTTTTCCCTGGTAAATGATCTAAATGTCCCGCTTCAATACCATTAACTATTTTTATTGGTTCACCATTCTTAGGAACGAGATAATAAAATCTTCTTGTAAGATGAGCTGTCTTCGGTATGTCAAGTATATCTAATGCAAGGTCATTGCTTCCTCTGAAATCATAAAACAACCAGGCATCAAGTTTCATTTTACTAAGGATTGACTGCATTTTTTTAAGATTAAATTTACCCACATGACACCTTTTTTAATTTAAAATTTTAGATTATTATTTATTAGCCATAAATATAATCACA
>MHAF01000106.1 GCA_001802865.1 Ignavibacteria bacterium RBG_16_34_14 | reverse complement strand
AATCAGTGCAATAATTCCAATAAGGACAGCTCCAAATGTTAAAACACGCGATTTGTTTTCTTCAAAAAATCCATAAGCTTTATAATATGTTGAGACTAATTTATCTTCTTTTATTTCTTTTCTGGAAAGTTTTTTCTTTTTAGTTAGCATTATTGTCCTTATTTATATTAAAATCATCAGTTTTAAGAGTTCAAATTTAGTAAAGTTAATGGTCAAATCCATAGATTTTTAAGTCAAAATTCAAGAGCCAAAATTTTAAGCAAATAGAATAGCTGTTTATTAATATTTGAAATTTGATTTTTGAGATTTGACTTTTTTTAGTACGCCCAGAAGGACTTGAACCTTCAACCTCCGGAACCGGAATCCGGCGTTCTATCCAGTTGAACTATGGGCGCATAGTTAATTAACAATGAACAATTAACAAGCTAAAGATAGTAAAGCTTAAGAAATAAAATCCCTAACAGAATTGATTCAACGATTATTTATGATAAATTTCTTTAACATCCCCCGCTTGAAGTATATGTACTGCGCCATTACTATCCTCAATCATAAATTTTAATTTACCCCAAATGTCATATTCAGTATTAAGGATAGTGCCCTCTATGGTTTCTCCATTATTTAATAATACAACAGTAATTATTTTGGATTCACGGTTATCTATACTTTCTTTATAGATTCTTTCAATTTTTTCATCTATAGATTCAAGTTCTTCCGCTAAAGGATTGGATTGTGATTTATCAATTATGACTATTTGAACAAGCTTATCGAAAGCAAGTTTTTCAACTAGCTTATTACAAAATGAATTATAAACTGTGTTAAAATTAGCATAAGCATTCCCACCTGTAAAAGAATTAGCAATCCATGCCATCTTTCCATTTATAACATCAAATAATTGTATTTCAAATTCTGCATACGGTTTATCTAATACCTGTCCACCAATATAAGTGGTTTTAGACTCGTAAGTAGAAGTAGTAAATGGTTTGATGTTAGTGCTTTTGATTTTTCCAGTTGTTTTACTTCCAATAATCGGGATTTGAACTTGTTGAATTCCTATTTCACCAAAATAAATCATTAAACATCCATCAATTTCATTTGCTAACATTAGTTCTGTTTTTATGCTGTCTGAAAATTCTCTTGTAGGAGGGAAAATTGAATAACTCGTTACTGCTTTAATACCATTAGCTATGAAAATTTCTGTTAAACGATTTTCCAAATTAAGTCGGTCATCTAATTTGTTAGTATTACCTACAACAAGAATTTTACCGAATTGAATTGATTTGTAATCTGGGTCAGTAAATGAAGTGATTTTTGTAGATGCACAGCCAGCAAACACTAAAGTCCCAATTATCAGATAAAGGAAATATTTTATAATAACAATGCTCCTTAAATAATATTAATGTAAAAGCTATAATGCACATTTTAAAAAAAATAATTACTTTTATTAAGTAAACTTACTTATAACTTGCATTATATAAAAAATAAATAGTCGCTTTCTTCATCTTTTTCCCGATATAATCGGGAAGACGTCGCAAATTGCAAGTAAAAAGATTAGGTAAAGGAATTTTATTTGAGAAATGAAAAGGAAAAACTACAGAACTGAGATAGATAATTTCAGATCAAGTGGATCCATTCTAATTTGGCATAACAAAAAAAATTATGCATCAGAAAAAAAATTAACAGAGACTTTAACAAATATTTTTAATCATGAGGAAATTAAAAAATTGAAGAAGGATTTTGATAAATTCTTCAAAATAATAGAGAATAATGCCATTGATGATGAAGCAAAACAACTTTTAAAAAAATCAAAAAAAGGATTGAAAAATAATTTTTTAATGAGGATGTATATAGAAATCATAAGCAGTCCTTATCAAAATATGAAAAATGCAGCAGATGAAAGTATTACAGAGAATCTCTTATCAGACGCAAAGCTTAGGGAGATAATAATATCACAAGCAGAAGACAACCTTTTTTATTATGCTGATATAGTAATGGCATTTGTTATGGGGAATGAAGAAAAATTAGCACTTATGAAAGAAAGAGTTACTGAAATGTCGGGTAAAAAACTTAGACCCGAGAGAAAAGTAATTTTAGAGCGAATAGTAAATACAAGAAATCAACTCAAAAAAAATAAAAGTTCAAGTCATAATTTCTCCTGGAAGATTGCTATAAAAAATACCTATAAAGGACTAACAGAACAACAAAAGAGAGAATTGTTAATTCTTAATCTTAATCCTGTTGTGCAAATTCCAATTGAACTTACAGACAAACAAATCAAATCAATCACTGAAAGCATTAGACACAATAATCTTGCATAAATAAAATTTCCAAATTTAGCATCTTTGGAAATTCCAAAATTGCCAAATCTGTTTTTTCCATTTCTAATTTTCAGACTAACAAGAAAATCAAATAAGCATATAAATGGAAATTCTAAATGAAATTAAAAGACAAAGAACTGTTGTGGATTATTAAACAATTATTCTGGATAGTGAGACAATTGATAAAAATAATTACTTTACTAATGATTTTGAAAATAACTGACCTTATATGAAGAAGAATTTTAAAGTCCTACTCTGATATGATTTGAAAAGATCCAGGCTTTATTATTATAGTAAACTTCTACCCTGTAAACACCTTTTTTGGTAACAACAAATTTACCCTCGTTGCTTTCTACCTGGTTTACCTTTCTGCCATTGTGGATTAATCTTATCTCTGCTTTAGAAACAGGAAGAAAAACATTCAGGTTAACTTTTTTTGATAGAGGAACTAATTCTCCCATTTGATAAATCTTTCCATCTGCTTTAGCAAAGAATCTAAAACCTTTGGAATCATGGTGATAATCATTTGCAAAAAAGCATCTGCCTGAACCTAAAGCATCATAAATTATTTTTTTGGTAGATTCAATTGCTTTTTCACTTTTTCCTTTAACCAATTCTGTCTCTGTTAAAATATGTGTCCTTATTGATTTGAATAGAACTTTGTAAGGAAAAATTTCAACTTCAAGAAATCCAAGAAGATTATATTTATGAGCATGTGCATCGACACCACCAATACCTACAACTCTTCTTTTAAGACTAAGTTCATCCCATAGTTTTAATGTTTCGTTCTGAGGTGCTATAATAGATCTTAAAGGATGGAGAAATGCCTGGTATTTATTCTGCTCTGTAAGATTTTCCATCCATTCAGACATATGATTCCAAATTTCAATTCCGGTAAAATCTTCAGAATCCCATTCAACCCAGGGATAAGGCGGATGTTCTTTCATGTGCTTTCTTTTTTCATTAGGATGAGCAATAAAACCAATACCACCATCTTCTTTAACTCTTTTAATATATTGTTTAGCAGAAAGTCGTGTTGAGTATGCTTCATCAATTCCAAAAGCAAGGTAATGGTTGATATTGTTTTTATCATTAAGTTCACAGCCAACTAGGATAAAAGTATTTTTGTACCAGCCTTCATAACCTTCCTTCATTGCTCTTAATGTATTATGATCAGTAAGTATTATATAATCCAAACCTATTTCAGATGCAGCCTGAGAAATTTCATCAACTTCTCCGCTTCCATCCGAAAAGACTGAATGCATATGTACTGCGCCTACATACTCAAACATTTTTATGCCTAATATTGAAACAAAATATAGAGAGAATTAAAGTTCAATAAAAGGAATGAAACCGGTTTAAAAAAGAAAAGGCATCCATATTTCAGGATGCCATTCTAATACAATTATGAAAAATATTTTTACGGCATGGCATAGCTTAAAGAAATATAAGCAAATGTGGGTCCGCCGCCGCCAATATTGTTGAATCCCTGGCGAAGAACATCTTCATTAACTGTAGCGTCGAGAGAGAAGTTGCCAAGCCTGAAACCGCAGCCTACTGTTGCACCTTGTGGACCAAAGAATTGGGTGGTAATCATTTCATTAATTGCAGTTGCAGATACAGGAGTTTCAGTTGTAACACTCTGTGTGGAAGCAACATAACCAACTCTTGCTACAAACCAATCATTCATATTCCATTCACCACCAAGATTCCAGACAGGAAATACAAAAGCTGAAGTAGAGAATTCTGGTCTTACATTTTCGATTGCAGGCCATGTAGCAGAAATTAGTGCAAACCCCGGACCACCTGCTAAAAGAAAATCACCCACTTCGTAATTCATACCAATGCCAACAGAAATTAAAGTATAAGAAGGGAGATCTACTGAAGTTGTAGTACCTGTTGTAGTACCAAGATCAGAAGTTCCTGAAGCAGTGATAAATGCAACTGAAGGTACAAATTCTAATTTGGACGAATATTCCCAAAATGCTCTGGCATTTACAATTATTAGTGTCTGTGAAAATTCTGTTTTTGTACCAACTTGTGGCTCAAAATCTGTACTTGGCATCATGAAAGAAGCGCCAAGGTCTAAAAGAAATGAACCTGTTAACTTTGTTACAATACCTGCATTAAAACCTAACTGGCTTGCAGAACCAATTGCTCCAGTTCCTGTATCAGGTTTTAATTCGTTTGTAGTTGATGCATAAGCTACTCCAAGACCAATAACCGTGTTCCCGGATTTTATTGAACCCATAAGTTCAAGATTGTTATTTAATGGAACTACATGTGTTCCCGAAGTAGTTGTTGGAAGCGGAAATCCAGCATTTCCAAGATAACTATTGATTTGTCCAACTAATCCTGCGGGATCCAAGCTACCAATTCCAAAACCAAGAAAATCATTACGAACTAACATTCCACCAAGTGCTAAACCACCACCAACATGAAAGTTAGCTGCTACAAATTGTCCTACACCACCTGGCTGAAAAGCACCTGCTGTAAAACCAAGATCACCAAATAAGAAATTATGATAATGACCTCCCCAGGCAGGATTAACTGTCATTATATATGGGTCTACTACATATGGATTATTACCCATACCACGTAAACGAGCAGCACCACCGGTTTGTTTATATTGAGCATAAACTGAAACAGAACAGAGCAAAGTTATTAACCCGAATAAAAAGTATCTTCGGATCATAATGACCTCCAAGTTTGTTGATAATTATTAAACCTGCAAATTTCCAGGTTCTTTTCGAAGGCAAACGTATTATTTTATTTATATAAAGTCAAGTAAAATATGATAGTTAATAAATTCACCTAATTTTTTTTGTTAAGTGGAAACTATTGACTTTATTTAATTTAGTGTGCAATTTGCAATTGTAATTCCCGTTTATCCATAATATTATTAAATAGAATTGGTGAATCTATTAAATGAAAATTCTTTACTGATTGAGTCATTCCTAAGAAAAACAATAAGAAAAAAGTGTAATTCCTTATTTGATATGTCAACGAATAAATCTATCAGGCAGAAGGAAATTGGTGGGACAATCTGGTTAAAGAATAAAGAATTTATGCTAAATAAATCTGAAAACTCATCTAATAAAAGGAATGAATTTATAAGTGAGTTTGATATACAGGATTTGCTTGATGAAGATTTTCAAGGATTCTGGCATTCACACCCTAAATATTGTCTTCCAAGCCCGCCGGATATTTTTCAACTAATAAAACTTAATTGGCGTTTTAAGAGAAATTATTTATTGATAATTCTAGGGGAAAAAAGATATTCAGTTGTAGGATTCAAATATCATTTTGTACCTAAAATAAAAATTGAAACTCTTAAATAACCGGACTTTCAATGGCTGTAGAATATATTTCAAAACTTTATAAAGCCTTTGAAGTAGTTGAATCAAAAATTTATAATACCTTGCTTGATGGGTCGGAGGAAAGTTTTGATATTTTAGAAAGTACAATATTTAAAGACCTTTCCGTAATTGATCTTATGGAATTATATAGAAAGGAAATGGACTTAATTAGTGAATTGAAATTTCCAGTATTTAAAAATGAATTAAAAAGATTAAGAAGTTTTCCTCAAGTAAGCCATTATGAAAATGGGATTTCTACATTTGTCTGCTTTATAGTTTATTGGATATGGCATAATCGTCTCGATCTTTCAAGGGGTGAAATTGCAAAAATTATTGAGTCAAAATATTTCGGAACATTAGGCTATAGGTTAATAGATATACAGCATGATTCCAATCTGCTTGGCGTTGAAGTAATATACCTGGGAAATTATCTGATTCACTACCACGAACACCTTTTAACTGAGGTCTTTGGGATAAAAGATACTTCTGAAATAATAAATAAATATTTTTTAATGTATTCTGAAGTTGAATACTTTGAGAAAAAGAACAGATGGAAAAGTTGTCCTTTTAGCTGGGACAAACCGGAAAAGCTTGGTTATAAAGGTGCACCTTTTTTCTCAACAATAGAACTGCTATTCAGATTTTCTGGAATGGAAGAGACAAAAAAATCAGAGCTAATCAAAGGGTTAATTGCTTTTACAGCGGCTATACAAATGATGGATGATATTAGTGATGCTAAGGAAGATCTTATAAATGGGATTGAATCCTTAGTAATGTCGGGCTTCTATAAAAAATATGGAAAGAGTACGAAATTAACCGATGAGCTAATAAATCAATTTCTTAATCAGGAACGAATGACGCTTTTTTATAACACGACTCAAAATCTATTTGACATTGCAAGAAAAAACTTTATTCAGAATAACGATGAAATCTTTTTACTTTGTCTGGAAATTTATAATTACAGATTTAACAGAAGAATTGAATTATCAACACTTAACTAATAAAGGAGGTTACTATGAAAGATGCTAAATCTTTAATAAATGCTCTTCAGAGAAAAAACCAGAGCATGGCTTCCCAGTTAAAAAATAAATCGGGGAAGGTTAATATAAAATTCAAAAGCGTTTTCGGTTGGATGGGTTGGTTTGGAAGCGGATTACCAGGTTTGCGAAAGAAATTTAAAAAATAAACATAATAGAGATAGCGTCTTTTATGATAATGCAATGAGACGTTGTCTCTTATCTTAAAACCTTGTCGTCAATCCGGCAAATATTCTTCCGGAGGCTCTTTCTTTTTCAAATACTCCTTCATAAGAAATAGATAAAGAGAGAGTTTTGCTGAATCTTGTAGAAATATCTATAGAAAAAATATTTTGTATAGATTTAAATGTAGATGTGGTAAGCTCATATTCAGATCTTCTATAGCTTAAAGATAGATCAGCGATATTGTCGAAAAGATTTTTAGAAATCCTGACTCCTGCAACTGAGCTTTCAACAAAATTAGTTAGGAGCTTATTATAGTTTAAGGCGATTGACGATTCAATTATTGGAATAACTGAATAAGATAAATACCCGCCCAAATTCCTTGTTGGTTTAATATCTCCATTCCTGAACCTGTAACCACCATTAAGCCCAAGGAATAAATTATTAACAATTCTAAAGTTTGTTCTTAAGTTCAAGCCTTGTCTTGTTTCATTTTCAAAAAGACTATCAATAAAATTCTTATAAGTTTCATAATAAACAACATTTTTTCTGGCATCATAAGAAACAGTTGCTGAGAAAAATCTCACAGGAGAATAACTTGCAGAAAAGAAAATGCTTGTTAAAATTAATTCATTGGATTCGACATTCATTATCTTTTTATAAAGATCAATTTCTGATGAAGTAAAGAAGTAAGTATTTTCTAAAATATTATTTGAATGCTGCAGGTAAATAAATCTTCTATCCGTTTTGAACTTATTTGTTTGCTGCATAAATGCAAGATTGTTTTCCATTATACCATCACCTAACGTATCGCTTCTTCCAAAATATCCGCCAAATTCAAAAAGGTCGGAATTAAAATTAAGGTCACTAAAATCAGGTCTGAAGCCAACAACAGCTCCTGCATAATATTCACCAAATCTTTTTTCAAACTGAACCCCATCTATTGAGCCAACATTTGAAATATTTCTATTTCTGTTCCTGCCTAAGACTATTTGTGATGTTTCATTGAACTCATATTTAAAAGCAAGATCATAAATCTTAAGGCTTCTCCAAACGTCCGAAGAAACATTGTTCCAGTCATCGGCTCTATAATTAAAATTTATATAACTGCTGAACGATAAATCCGATTTGGCTATTCTATCTGCATTTAAGGAAAGCGTATATCTCCATCGCTGGTAATCAATACTTCCAATATTGTTTGAAAAATTTGAATGAGATTGAACTGAAAATCTTCCCGACAAACCTGTTTTTTTTGAGAGAGATTGTTTTTTAAATGTTTTATTTGGAATAACTTCTCCCGAAGGCTGATTTATTTCAAAATTTGTTGGCTCCTCTTCTTTCACATCATTATTAATTTCTGTATTGACAACTACAAATAGTTTATCATTAACTTTTATTTCTTCCCCGTTTAATAATGTTCCCGCAGATGATTTAGAAGAAGTAAATTCTACTCTTAGAACCGGTTTTAAATTTTTTCCTGATTTAATATATAATGTATCACCGGAATTTATTCCCTTCATATTT
>MHAF01000105.1 GCA_001802865.1 Ignavibacteria bacterium RBG_16_34_14 | reverse complement strand
TTTCATTTTTAAAATCAATTAATATATGGCTTGCCTGAATAGCCGGAATTCTTTCCTGTTTCTCCGTTACTTTAATTATGTGGTAACCATATTTTGTTTGAAGAACTTCCGGATAGATTTGTCCCGGTTCGGTTTTATAAACTGCATCTTCAAATTCAATTGGAAGCAATCCCGCAGTTAAATAAAAAAGATCACCGCCAAGTGGTGCAGAAAACTGATCCTGCGAATGTCTAATTGCCATCTCTTCATAATTTGCACCCGCTTTAATACTATCAAAAACGGCATAGGCAAGTTTCTTAGCTTCCTCATCATTACCCTGCCCTGTTCTTAACATAATATGGCTTGCCCTGTATTCCCATTTCCTTCTTTCATATAATTCTTTTACAGAAGGTTCAACTAATTTTTTTTCAAGAAGATATGTTACACCAACCTTTTCTTTATAATCTGTAAGTTCAGCCATAAGGGAAGGATCACTATCATAGTTTCTCACAAGAGCATCTCTTAACTTCATTTTAAAGTTGAGATAAAGATCAAGGAAATTTTTCTTTTTATTTAAGCTGTCCCCCTTTGCTTTTTCATAGCTCCCGGTATTTTTAGCATACGCATTTTCAAATTCGTTCATCGTAATTTTGTAATCGCCGTATTCGGCAAGGACAATTTTCGAATGCTCGGTTGTGCAGGAACTTAATAAAACTGCAAGACCCGCTATAAATAAATAAATCGTCCGAAGAATCATTATTAACTCCTTATTTTTTAACAATTTTAGCTGACAATTTTAGCTACACCAACCTTGAAAATCAAGGTAAAGTAACTTAAAAATTTTTATTTTTTTAATTAATTTGAAACCTTGGGGTGCAATTATCGTCATTTAACCCTGGTTCCACTTCCTACCAACTCTGAAACAGTAAGAATCTCTAATTTCCCTTCTTTATTTTCAGCGGCAAGTATCATACCTTCGGATACTTGTCCCATTAGTTTTGCAGGTTGGAGATTAGCAACAATGACAACTCTTTTACCAATTATCTCTTCAGGTGAATATGATTTTGCAATTCCTGCAATTACATGTCTTTCTTCGGTCCCGATTTTAACTTTTAGCTTTAATAGCTTTTCACTTTTCTCAACTTTTCCTGCTTCAATTACTTCAGCTACTTTAAGATGGGTTTTCATAAAATCTTCA
This sequence comes from Ignavibacteria bacterium RBG_16_34_14, assembly GCA_001802865.1. Classification (GTDB taxonomy): domain Bacteria; phylum Bacteroidota; class Ignavibacteria; order Ignavibacteriales; family Ignavibacteriaceae; genus RBG-16-34-14. Next base: position 10,917 of record MHAF01000105.1, on the reverse strand, counting down.
TAAGAGATCTTTTCTTCTGTTTTTACAGAAGCAGGTTCAGATTGTAATTTTTCCATCTGCGTTTTTATTATTTCATCTTCAATTTTTGAAAAGAGTATTTCCGCCGGGTTAAGTTTATGCCCTTCTGCCAAATTGTTTTTTCCACATTCATTCCAGCTAATTGGTTTTGCATTCAACATCATAAATATTTTTTCTGATGAAAAAGGTATAACCGGATAAAACAATTCTGCCAATGAATAAATCGCCTGCAGACAAATGTTAAGTGTAGTTGCACATTTTTCTTTATCTGATCTTATAGTTTTCCATGGTTCACTATCATTAAAATATTTATTTCCTGCGCGTGCAAGATTCATAATCTCAAGAACACCTTCTTTAATTCTGTAATTCTCAAACAAAGAAGAAATCCTGGAAGGATATTCGGAAATTAATTTCAGCATTTCATCATCTATTTTTTCTGTTTTTCCTCCAGAAGGAACTTTCCCTTCAAAATGTTTATGCACAAAGGTGAAAGTTCTGTTTATAAGATTTCCAAAAATATCAGCAAGCTCATTATTATTTCTTGCCTGGAATTCTTTCCAGTAAAAATCTGTATCTCTTGTTTCAGGAAGATTAGCTGCAAGAGTATAGCGAAGAGGATCAGCCGGAAAAAGATTCAGGAAATCAGTTACATCAATTCCCCAATTCCTGCTTTTAGAAAATTTCTTCCCTTCAAAGTTCAGAAACTCATTTGCAGGAACATTTTGCGGAAGACAATATTGTTCTTTTTCTCCTTCATTCCATGCCATTAAGATTGCCGGAAAAATAATTGTATGGAAAACAATATTGTCTTTACCAATAAAGGCAACATATTTTGTTTCTAGATCCTGCCAGTATCTTTTCCAAAGATCAGGTTCACCTTTTTTCTGTGAATATTCTTTTGTAGAAGAGATGTAACCAAGCACGGCTTCGAACCACACATAAATAACTTTCCCGGGTGATGAATCCACCGGTACTTTTATTCCCCAATCAAGATCACGTGTTATTGCCCTGTCTTTTAATCCTTCCTTAAACCAGCCGCGGCAATATTGAAGCACATTATCTTTCCAGCCATATTTTTTATTCATTTCCTCAACATAATTTTCAAGGGCCGGCTGATATTTGCCAATCGGAAAATAAAAATGAGAAGTTTCTCTCAATGATGGAGTTTCACCTGTTATTTTACTTTTCGGATTTTTTAACTCAGAAGGATCATAAAGCGAACCGCAATTTTCACATTCATCGCTTCTAGCTTCCTCATATCCACATTTTGGACAAGTTCCCTCAACATATCTGTCGGGTAAAAACATCTTGGCTTTTTCATCATAAAACTGGTTTGTCTTTTTTTCAATAAGGATTCCACGATTATAGAATTCCAGAAAAAAATCTTTTGCCGTTTCATGATGAATCGGAAGGCTTGTGCGCGAGTAATTATCAAAGCTCATCCCGAACCGTTCAAATGCTTTTTTGTTTATTTCATGATAACGGTCAATTATTACCTGTGGGTTTACATCTTCTTTATCAGCGGTAATCGTGATAGGAACTCCATGCTCATCGGAGCCGCAGATATAAATTATATCATCGCCTTTTAATCTTTTGTAACGAACATAGATATCCGCAGGAAGATAAGCACCGCTTAAATGTCCTAGATGGATTGGTCCGTTTGCATATGGTAAAGCAGAGGTTACAAGAATTTTTTGTTTAGACAAGAGAAACCATAATTATCATTTAATAGTTACCAAATATAACTATTTTTTAAAGTAATTGACTATAAAAAAGCTCTCATAAGTTTATTAGAATATACATATCCAAAATCAATACATCCTTTCTAAAAGTTTTTGATAATTTATTTAAGGTACAATTTTAGCTGGTTCAATCTTTATTAAAACACAGGAGGAGTTATGCAAACAAAATCTTTCATATCAATTGTTGTTCTGATTTTTATAATTTCTTTTATTAACCCAATCAACTCCTTAGCCCAAAGAGAACCTAAAAACAAAATACTAGATGACCGTATAAAAACCCGTTTTCCAATAAATGATCAAACAAAACCCAGAGAAAGGCCAGGGGAAAAAGAAAAGATTAAAGAAAAAAATCCGAACCCGCCGATAAAAGAAAAGAAACCTCCTGATGAACATTGGTATCAACCACCCGAATATCCACCCATAGATGGAATTTGCATAGCACCAAAGATAATATCCTATCCAATTGATGGCGATATGTATGTGCCGGAACCGGAAATTACTAAACCAAATTATAAATTGGATGGAATTACAAAATATGAAGATGGAGATTACTGGAAAGCACTTGATGATTTCAACATTGCTATTGAAGAGGATTCAAATGATTATGAACTTTTTTATCATCGTGGTTTAGTAGAGATGAAGATTAAATTTTTTGAAGAAGCTAAAGAGGATTTTTCCAGATATCTTATTTATGTTTTTTATGAACCGGAAGGATACTTCCAAAGAGGTTTAGCTAAGTTTTACTTAAGTGAAAAAGAAGAAGCCAAAGAAGATTTTCAAATAGCTGCGGATATGGGTCATAAAATGGCAATGTCTATTCTAAAAAGATTTTACTGATTAAAGGAATTTTAGGTATGATATACAATGAAAATTTAAATTACAAACCCATTAGCTTATTAATTTCTTTTAAATATTGTGTCACCAATTTTATAATTGGTTCTTTAACTTTTGTGTTTGAATTGGTTTGTAAAATTCTATTAAAATGTTCTTCGGCTAATGGAAAATTATCTTTCTTTTTATAATAAACAAATCCAAGGACAAAATTTGAAACTAAATCATTAACATTATCAGCTAATCTGTTTTTATTAAAATCAATAACTTCGCTAACAATTCCATCTTCACCTTTATAAGAATAATTTTCAATTTCTTTATAAAGAACTATTGCTTCCTCAAATCTTTTTAAATACAATAATAAAAAAGCTTCATTATAGCGCCAGGTTCCATTTTTATTACTATATCTTTTAGCTACTTTACAAGTTTTTAATGCTTTAATGGGATCTTTTTCAAAGGAAAACTCAAAAATAGATTTCAATAAATAACCCTCATAATTCTCTGATGAGTATAAAAATATTTTATTTAGAGAATCTATTGCATTCTCTTCATCTCTCTGTCCCATATAAAAGAAACATATTTGTGCACTTTCATCTGAAAGGAATTTATAAATATTCTTTTCCAAGATTTTTAAATTTGGGGGGATTATATTAAACTTTTTCCTTAATTCGTTAAGTAAGTTTTCATGCAATCTAAAAGCTGTAAAAGGATCATAAGAAATATAAGCAGCAATTCCTGTAACATAATTTACCGCAATGTATATTAATTCTGCAGTAAACTTGAAACCAAACAATTCTACTTTTTCCGAAATAAATATTCTTCTTGCCCAACTTTCTTTTAATGCTTTTTCCACAGGATTTTGAATTCTAACTGAAATTGGGGCATGAGTAACTCTCGCATCCAAATTAAATACATATTTATTTTCTAAATCCAGTCTTTCCTTAATATTTCCCCAAATCCAAAAATTTCCTCCCGTTAATTTTTTAATTCTAATCCATCCTTTTTCAAGTTTTTTGTCAGATTTACTTTCAGGATATTTTTTTCTTTTTCTTCTATTCAACAAATCAGTATGATTTGACAATATTCCATTTACGCGTTCTGCTTGAAAATCATTTAGCAAAATTATTTGAATAAAATCAGATAAATTATTTTCACTAATTAGTAGTTTTATTTTTTCAGTAAAATCATCTTTTATTCTAATTTTTTGCTTATCATTTTCAGTTTGAATACTAATTAGCAAACCTATCTTATTTTTATTTTTCTTTGGAAGTTTATATCTCTTATATAGCCATATAAGTACCCAAATAAGTATACGTTAAATAAATTACTAATCGGATAAAAAATTTGGGGATTGGTTCAATTAACAAATTATTTAACGTTAGGCTTATAATAATAATGGCTATAATCCCAATCCATAGCGCTTTTAATCTTGGGAAATTTTTCTCAATCTGCTCTATAATTTTATAGTCCATTTCTTTTATCAAAAATTATATATACAAAATAATCACAATTCTATTTTTCACCTACTCAAAACCTCATTCTGCCGATTTTTCTTTTCAAATCCTATTATTGTTCTATAAGTTTACTCCAAAGAATTAAGGAGATACTCAAATGCCCAACAGCGGAGTAGATAAACGAATAACATTCGGGATAATACTTATAATTATCGGAGGAATTTTTCTCTTAAGCACACTCGATATTATAAACTTTCATGCTTCAAGAATAATCTTCTCTTTCCCTTTTATACTTTTTATTGTGGGAATCCTGATAATGATAAATTCAAACAAAAAAGCATTGGGAGGAATATTCGCCGGAGTAGGATTAATATGGCTTCTGCCAAGAATCTTTCCTGAAATAGATTATGGTCCGGGTTTGATAATTCCTGTTCTTCTTATCTGTCTTGGCATATATATGATTCTGAAGCATTCACAAAAAAAAACTGCAGATGGTTATAATTTCCACGATGAAACAATAAAAAAAGATTTGGTTGATGATGTTGCCATATTCGGTGGTGGAAATAAAGTAATCCATTCAGATAATTTCAGAGGTGGTAGCATCACTGCAATTTTCGGAGGCTCAGAAATAGACCTTACCAATTGTAAACTTGCTGAAGGAACAAATGTTCTGGACATTGTAGCAATTTTTGGGGGAACTACTATTATAGTTCCAAAAGATTGGAATGTTCAGCTAAACGTTACTCCCCTCTTTGGCGGCTTTTCCAATAAATCTATTAAAATGCCTAATGTTGAGATTGACAAATCGAGAGCCCTGGTTGTAAAAGGTGTTGCAATATTCGGCGGCGGTGAAGTAAAAACTGTGTACGGCTAAATTCTAAGTTCAGATTATGATTATTGACTAATAGCAAATGACAAAGGATTAAATGTCTGCACATCCAATATTAAAGAATACTAAAAATCTTATTCTTTATCTTATTGTTTGGTTCAGTATAATTGGTAGTTATCAGGCTGTTCTTATATGGGGTGTTGGATTAGAATTAAAATATGCATTACCGGATAATCTTATTTCCAACATCCTTTTATTGGGATTGGGATTAAGCTTCTGGCACTCTGCAAAATATATTTCGTTCGAGAATAACTCTGTTATAAAAATATTTTTAAGTCATATTTTCGGGGGAATTTTTATTTCGATTTTGTGGCTTGCAATAAGTTACTATCTTATTAATTCATTAGTTACTATAGATGAAATCTACTCTGAATTTTTCTTAGATACTCTCCCATGGAAATTTCTTATCGGTGTTCTTTATTATTTTCTTGTTACGGCTTTTTATTACTTAATAATATATTACTCAAGCTACCAGGAAAGAATAATAAAAGAAGCTGAACTAAAAAATCTTGTAACGCAGGCTGAACTTAAATCACTTAAATTCCAGATTAATCCGCATTTTATTTTTAACAGTCTTAACTCAATGAGTGCATTAACAGTAATCAATCCTGAAAAAGCAAGAAGCATGATTTTAAAGCTTGCAGATTTTCTCCGGTACACACTTGCAAGCAATGAAAGACAAACAACTAACCTTAGCGAGGAATTAAAAAATATCAGGCTTTATCTTGAAATAGAAAAAATAAGATTCGAGGATAAGTTTGAATTCTCAGAAGATATAGAAAATGAATGCCTGAGAATTAAAGTACCGAGTATGATACTTCAGCCTTTATTTGAAAATGCCATTAAGCATGCAGTTTATGAAGCTCTGGAGAAAGTAACGCTTAATCTTTCTGCTAAAATTAAAAATGGTTTCATGGAGATTAGGGTTGAAAATAATTTTGACGGAAATGTTTCAGCAAAATCCGGGACAGGAATAGGGTTAACAAATATTAAAAACAGGCTGGAGCTTGTTTACAATCAGAAAGATTTAATGAATATTATTAAAGGAAATAATTTATTTTCTGTAACTATTTATATTCCAGTCAAAATGGTATAAGGTATATGGTATAAAGGTATAGGGTATATGTTTTATATTAAATTTCCTTGTACCTTATGCCCTATACCTCAAAAGGAGGAAGATGAAAGCAATCATAGTAGATGATGAACATCTCGCACGTGAGATAATTAAAAATTATGTATCTGATAAAGATGATATAGAAGTTATTGCGGAATGTTCAAATGGATTTGATGCTGTTAAAGAGATAACTGAAAAAAAGCCTGACTTAGTTTTCCTTGATATTCAAATGCCAAAGCTAAATGGATTTGAAATGCTCGAGCTTCTTGATGAGCAGCCTGCAATAATTTTCACTACAGCTTTTGATAATTATGCCATCAAAGCATTTGAAGTTAATGCTGTTGATTATCTCTTAAAACCTTTTTCAGAAGAAAGATTTAATGAAGCATTAAATAAAGTTGTTGAACGAATTCAGCAAAAAAATTTTAATAAAGAGGATGTTGATAAGTTAATTGAAGACCAACAGCCTGAAAAGCTTGAAAGAATTGTTGTTAAAGATGGTTCTAAAATATCAATAATTCCTGTTGAAACTTTGAAATGGCTCGAAGCACAGGATGATTATGTAAGAATTCATTCTGAAGGCGGCAGGTTTATGAAAAAGAAAACAATGAAATTTTTTGAAGATCATCTCGATCCGAATATGTTCATTAGAATACACAGATCATCAATTATAAATATAAATTCCATTAAACAGATGGAATTATACGAGAAAGATTCTTACAGAGTTATTTTAAAAGATGATATCAAACTACCTGTAAGCAAAACAGGATTACAGAGATTAAAAGAGATTCTATAGTGTCATGCTGAACTCGTTTCAGCATCTATTAGTTTTTGAAACAAGATCCCGAAACAAGTTCGGGATGACATTTTAGCATTTTACATTCTAAATTCCAGTAAATATATTGCATCTCAAATCTTCTCAAGGAATAAAAAATGCAGCTCGATAAAGATCTTCAATCAATACAGGAAGCACGCGACTTAGCACGTAAAGCAAAAGAAGCTCAGCAGGAATTTCAATTCTTTAACCAGGAACAGGTTGATAAGATTATTAAAGCTATGGCTGAAGCTGGTTATGCAGAATCTGAAAGACTAGCCAAAATGGCTTACGAGGAAACTGGTTTTGGTAAATGGCAGGATAAAGTAATTAAAAATCAGTTTGGAACTAAGAATGTTTATGAATCAATTAAAGATCTTAAAACAGTTGGCATTATTGGAAGTGAACAGAATGGAAAAGTTTTAAAGATTGCTGTTCCAATGGGAGTTGTTTGTGCATTAGTTCCTTCAACTAATCCAACATCAACAGCAATGTTTAAATCTCTTATTTCCTTAAAGTGCAGAAATGGAATTGTTGTTAGTCCGCATCCAAAAGCTGCAAACTGCACAGCAGAGGCCTTGAGAGTTTTATCTGATGCTGCAGAAAGAGAAGGTGCGCCAAAAGGATTAATTCAATGTATGTCAGCTCCAACGATTGAAGGAACTGATGCTTTAATGCATGATAAAAACATTGATATCATCCTGGCAACAGGAAGCCATCCAATGGTTAAAGCTGCTTACAGTGCAGGCAAGCCTGCTTATGGAGTAGGTTCAGGCAACGTTCCTGCTTTTATTGAAAGAACTGCTAATTACAAAAAAGCTGTTGCAGATATTGTTTACGGAACAACCTTCGATAACGGAACTTTGTGTTCTTCAGAACAGGCAATGATTGTTGATAGTCCTTTAAGAGAAAAAGTTGTAGAGGAAGCTAAAGCTATTGGTTGCTATTTTGTTAATAGTGAAGAGAAACAAAAACTTGCAAAAGCAATTCAGAGTAATTTCAGGATCAATCCTGAGGTTGTTGGAAAACCTGCAGCTTACATTGCAAGGTATGCTGGTTTTTCGGTTCCGGAAAACACCCAGGTTCTTTTAGCAGAATGTGTTGAGGTCGGAAAGAGTGAACCTTTATCAATTGAAAAACTTTCACCCGTTCTTGCATTCTACACAGTTGATGGCTGGCTTGAAGGCTGCCATAAGTGTATTGATCTTCTACGATTTGGAGGAATGGGACATACAATGGTTATTCATTCAAATGATCAACCGATTATAATGAAATTTGCTCTTGAGAAACCTGCATTCAGAATTCTTGTTAACACTGTTGCCTCAATTGGTGCTATTGGTTATACAACTGCATTAACTCCATCAATGACATTAGGACCGGGAACATGGGGCGGTTCAATTATTTCGGATAATGTTTCTGCAAAACATCTGATGAATATTAAAAACCTTGCCTTTGAAACAAACCCTGTTAACAAAGGCGAAAGTGTAACATCGTTTTCAACTCTGGAATTATCTCACACATCAACTACTCAAACCAGCTTTATGAAAGAGATTGAAGAAAGATTAAAAGCCCGTGCAGGAAACAGACCGATTAAAGATTCATATTTGCCTTACAAAGAACAGCAGCAAAAAAAAGCTGATAAAAAAGAAACGTTCGGAACGGGCATTTCAAAAGAAAATGTTGACAAGATAATTGGTGAGTTTAAGTTTTAATTGATGTAGTAAGATTGAACCATTTATTAAGTTCTTCCTTCTCCATACCATTTGAATTCACATTAAAAAATTCATTCTTTGAAGAAGAATAGCTGTAATCTTTTTCATAGGTTGAAATATTTTTCACAATATCTTTTATTGCATCAATTATAAAATAAAGATCATCATTTGTTGTGGTTGGATGGACTGATATTCTTACCCAGCCAGGCTTTTCAGAAAAATCTCCCTGGTCAATTTTATCTGTAATGTATTTTGATCTGTCATGCTCAACATGCAGAAGATAATGGCCATAAGTTCCTGCACAACTGCATCCACCTCTCGCCTGTACACCAAAACGGTCATTCAGTAGTTTAACGATAAGATTATAATGAATATTATCAACATAGAAAGAAAAAGCTCCGAGACGTTCTTTAATATTATCAGCAAGAAGATGTAATCCATCTATCTTTTCAAGTTCTTCAAAACCGATTTTAACTAATTCATCTTCTCTCTTTTTCATATTTTCAATCCCCATTTGCTCTTTAAGTTTAATGCACAATGCAGCTTTAATAGTTTGAAGAAAGGCCGGAGTTCCACCATCTTCCCTTGCTTCAATATTATTTACAAACTTATGCTTACCCCACGGATTTGTCCAATCAACAGTGCCACCACCCGGATTATCAGGAACTCTATTATGGTAAAGTTTTGAATCGAAAATTAAAACTCCCGGTGTACCGGGACCGCCAAGGAATTTATGAGGTGAGAATAAAACTGCATCAAGTTTTTCAAGAGAATCGGAAGGATGCATATTTATTCTTACATAAGGTGCGGCACAAGCATAGTCTATAAAACAAAATCCATCATTCTCATGCATAAGCTTAGCAAGCTTATGAAAAGGAGTTGAAATACCCGTAACATTTGAACAGGCAGTGAAAGCACCAATCTTAAGTTTTCTGTTTTTATATTTTTCAATCTGCTTTTCAAGATCATCAAAATCAACAAGTCCATCTTTATCAGGAGGAATAAGAATTACATCTGCAATTGTCTCAAGCCAGGAAGTATGGTTAGAGTGATGTTCCATATGAGTTACAAACACAACAGGCTTTAATTCTACCGGAAGTTTAAAATAATCTTTTAACTGCTCAGGAATTTTTAATCCCATTATTCTTTGAAACTTGTTTATCAAAGCAGTCATCCCTGAGCCGGCAGTAATTATCACATCATCAGGTCCGGCATTACAATGTTTTTTAATTACTTCGTGAGCATGATGGTATGCATTAGTCATCGTAGTTCCAGTAACACTCGATTCTGAATGAGTGTTGCCTACAAAAGGTCCAAACTTTTCCAGCATCGTTTTTTCAATCGGCGTATATAATCTTCCGCTTGCAATCCAGTCTGCATAGATTATTCTCTTTTCTCCATAAGGAGAAACAAAAGTTTGGTTATAACCTACCGTATTTTCCCTGAAAGGCTGGAAATATTTTTGTAATGAGCTCATATTATCCTGACGATTTGATACTAAAATAAATAATTAATTCAGTAAATAGAAGATAATTTTGTAAGACTTATTTAACACCTGGAATAGTAGAGTTATGGAATAAATGGATAAAAACTAATTCTGACATTTCAGGATTCAAAATTCCAATATTCCATCATTCTAATACTCTATGCTTAATATAGTTATAATTTAATACTTAATCGTTTTTTATTATTTTGAACTAACATAAATCAAACTTATTCTAACAATGAAATATCTTATTGGAATTGATGGCGGTGGAACTAAAACAAAGTGTATTGCTGCAAATATTGAGGGAAAACCTTTTTATGAAACTACTGGCGGACCTTCAAATTTTTTAGTCTTTGGTTTGGATAAAGTTTCTGAAACCATATTCAATCTTATAGATGACTGCATTAACAAACTTAACTGCGGATTTGAAGATTTGGTTTCAGTCGTTTTAGGAACTGCTGGTGCAGGAAGAAAAGAAGATGTTGAAAGATTAGAAGAACATCTCCTTAACTATGCTAAATCAAAACAAGTCTTAATAAAAGATTTCAAAGTTGTAAGTGATGCAAGAATTGCTCTTGAAGGAGCTTTTTCTGGAAGACCGGGAAGCATTCTCATTTCAGGTACAGGTTCAATTATGTTTGGAAAAGATTCGAAAGGAGAAATTCATAGAGTAGGAGGTTTCGGAAGATTTATCGGTGATGAAGGAAGCGGCTACAGCACTGGCAAAAAAGGATTGGCAGCGCTTTCAAAATTTTATGATGGCAGAGGTAAGTTGACAATGCTTTCAAAACTCGTTGCAAATCATTTTAAGATTTATGATAGTGAAATGTTAATAAACGCCGTCTATAAAAATAATT
>MHAF01000104.1 GCA_001802865.1 Ignavibacteria bacterium RBG_16_34_14 | reverse complement strand
ATACTTCATACTCACTCGATCCTTCTTACACATCTCCCAAAATAATTACTTTCTTTAGTGATGTTAAGAGTGAATATCTGGCAAGCATTGAAGGGAAAGAAGAGCAGATAGTTATCACAAAGTATGATACTATTTATGTTCCGGTTACTTACCGTGATTCAATATCTGAAAATAATCTTAAACATGCTCTTATTCGTTCTGTTTTTATTCCCGGAACAGGACATCTTTATCTTCAAAGCAATCTTAAATCATGGCTGTTAACATTTCTTTCCGCTGCTTCAATCGGAACGGGTATCTATTTTATTATTGATACTAATAAGAAAGAAAAAATCTATTTGCAGGAAAGAAATTCTAATGAAGTTGGTGAAAGATATAATGAATATAATTTTTCTTACAGGATGAGAAACCTTGCATTTATTAGTTTTGCTGCATTGTGGATTTACTGCCAGATTGATCTGCTTTTCTTTATAGAAAAAGACCAGCCTGGTATTTATAGTTATCTGCCAAAAGTATTTGTAAATCCCGAGAAAGGTATTTTGTTAAGTTACAAATTGGAGTTTTAGCTCATCAACTTTTGATTCCCTGAATATAAAATAAAAAAGGCGGGACAAAATTCCCGCCTAAATAAAGGAGTTTGGATTGTCTTAATAATCCATTCCGCCCATACCTCCCGGAGGCATAGCTGGCATAGCTGGTTCTTTTTCCTTCTTCTCATATACAACAGCTTCAGTTGTAATTAAGAGTGAAGCAACTGAAGCAGCATTCTCGAGAGCAATTCTTGCAACTTTTGTAGGATCAATAACTCCGGATTTAACAAGATTCTCATAGGTTTCGGTTGCGGCATTAAATCCAAAATCATCTTTTCCTTCTTTAACTTTCTGAAGAACAACTGAACCATCAATACCTGCATTGTTAACAATTTGTCTTAATGGTTCTTCAAGAGCCTTCTGGATTAATTTAATCCCAGTGGTTTGATCTTCATTCTCGCCTTCAAGCTTATCAAGAATACTAATTGCTCGAACGAAAGTAACACCACCACCGGCAACAATACCTTCTTCAACTGCTGCACGGGTTGCGTGCAGTGCATCTTCAACACGGGCTTTCTTATCTTTCATTTCAATCTCAGTTGAGGCACCGATCTTCAGAACAGCGACACCACCGGAAAGTTTAGCCAGTCTTTCCTGGAGTTTTTCTTTATCATAATCTGAAGTTGTTTTATCTATCTGAACTTTTATTTCATTAATTCTCTTCTTGATATCTTCGGATTTACCTGCACCTTCAACAATAGTAGTATTGTCTTTATCAATAGTAACTTTCTTCGCAGTTCCTAAATAAGAAACGGTAGCATTCTCCAATTTGAAACCGCGTTCTTCAGAAATTACCGTACCTCCTGTAAGAGTTGCGATATCTTCAAGCATTGCTTTTCTTCTGTCACCGAATCCCGGAGCTTTTACAGCACACATCTTAAGAGTGCCGCGTATTTTATTTACTACTAATGTTGCTAAAGCTTCTCCTTCAAGATCTTCAGCAATTATAAGCATTGATCTTCCTTGCTGAGCAACTTTCTCAAGGATTGGAAGAAGATCTTTCATTGCAGAGATTTTCTTATCGTGAATTAAGATAAATGGATCTTCAAGAACCGCTTCCATAGATTCAGCATCTGTTACAAAATAGGGAGAAAGATAACCGCGATCGAACTGCATACCTTCAACAACTTCCAATGAAGTCTCAGTTCCTTTTGCTTCTTCAACAGTTATAACGCCATCCTTACCAACTTTCTCCATTGCATCTGCAATTAGATCACCGATTGATTTATCATTGTTAGCAGAGATTGATCCGACTTGTGCAATTTCGTTTCTTCCCTCAACATCTTTGCTAACTGATTTAAGATGCTCAATCACTTTATTAACTGCCAGATCAATACCACGTTTTAAATCCATTGGATTAGCACCAGCAGTTACATTCTTTAATCCTTCCCTGTAAATAGCCTGTGCAAGAACTGTAGCAGTTGTAGTTCCATCTCCAGCTACATCACTTGTTTTAGATGCAACTTCACGAACCATTTGAGCACCCATATTTTCAACTGGATCTTCAAGTTCAATTTCTTTTGCAACTGTTACACCGTCTTTAGTTATAGTTGGTGCACCGAATTTCTTTTCAAGAACAACATTACGTCCTTTAGGACCTAATGTAACTTTAACAGCATTAGCAAGCTTATCTACACCTCTTTTAAGTTTAGCGCGTGCATCGCTGTCAAACTCAATTAATTTTGCCATAAATCATTCTCCTTTTTATTTTTCTGAATTTCTTTTATCTCTTTAAGCAATTAACCGACAATTGCGAAAATATCACTCTCACGCATAATTAGTAATTCTTCGCCTTCAACAGTAATTTCAGTTCCGCTGTATTTTCCGTAAAGAACTTTATCTCCAACCTTAACGCCCATCTTAACTGTTTTGCCATCATCAGTCACTTTACCAGGTCCGGCTGCTACGACCGTACCTTCAATTGGTTTTTCTTTTGCAGTATCGGGTAAGATAATTCCCCCTTTTGTCGTTTCTTCGGCTTCACTTGGTTTAATAATAACCCTGTCAGCCAAAGGGGTTAAATTCAATTTACTCATAATTAACTCCTTTTTTTAATGTTTGTAGAAAATTGATTAGCACTCTATTAAAGCGAGTGCTAATATACAATCAAATCAGAAATTTGTCAAGATGTTGTGATTTATGAAAACAGAGGTTTTTTGGGATATATTTTTTATCTTTTTGAAAGTTTATTTTTTTATTAAATGGAACAATCAGGATTTCAGATTAAGAATGAGATTAAAAAGCTTCTTGCCATTATTAAAAGTTTGGACAAGAAAGTTATATATATTTTCATTTCAATTGCCCTTCTTCAAACTTTCTCATTTTACTTTACTTCAAGAAGATTTTTCAGATTTAATTTTTTTCAGTATTTCCAGTCGGATAGTAATGTTTTTCTTATTGAATACCTTTACTGGTTCATTGGCGATTTTTTTTCTTATTTTATTTTTCCCCTTCTCATTGTCAGGTTTCTCATTAAAGAAAGAATTAGAGATTATGGAATTTCTTTTGGAGATTATAAAGCCGGAATTAAAATAACAGTTATTTTCTTGGTTATAATGCTTCCATTGGTTTGGATAGCATCATCACTTCCTGAATTCAATAAAACTTATCCTCATCTTACATCTGCAAAATATTCCTGGAAAGTATTTTTATTGTTTGAAACTGGAATGTTGATATATATGTTCTCCTGGGAATTTATCTGGCGAGGCTTTATGCTTTTTGGTTTGAAAGAAAAATTTGGATACTATTCAGTGTTAATCCAGATGATCCCATTTTTAATTTTACATAATGGTAAACCCGCACCGGAAACTTTTGGGGCTATTATAGCAGGGCTTGCCTTAGGAATATTAGCTTTAAGAACCAATTCAATTTTATATTGTGTATTAACACACATGAGTGTTATGTTTAGTATTGATTTAATTTCTGTTCTCCGGTTTAAAGCAGACGATTATGGTGTAGGAATTAATTCCTTAATAAATATTATCAAAACAATATTATAAAAGGAGTTCAAATGCGGTTAGCATTAAATGTAGATCATATTGCAACTTTAAGAAATGCTAGAGGGGAAAACCAACCCGATCCAATTACTGTGGCATTAATTGCTGAGCAAGCTGGCGTTGATGGTGTTGTTGTTCATTTAAGAGAAGACAGAAGGCATATAAATGAAAGGGATTTAAGACTTTTAAGGGAATTAATTACAACTAAGCTTGATCTTGAAATGGCACCAGTTGATGAGATTATAAAAATTGCCTGCGATGTTGGACCTGAGCTTGCTACATTAGTTCCTGAAAAAAGACAGGAATTGACAACCGAGGGCGGAATAAATGTAATTGATAATATTAATCTCCTACGTGAAACAATTAAGACCCTCCAAAATTCTGAAATTGAAGTTTCACTTTTTATCGAACCTGATATTGATCAGATTGATGCTGCTGCTGAAATCAGTGCTGACTTTATTGAAATTCATACCGGTGTTTTTGCCAATGCTCTTTCAGAAGAAGAACAGTTTGATGAACTTGAAAGAATAAGAATAGCTTCAAAACATGCAAAGAAGTTAGGATTGGGAGTAAATGCTGGTCATGGATTGAATTATCAGAATATAAAAATATTCAGAGAACTTACAGACATAGATGAAGTGAGCATTGGTCATGCTATAATTGCCAGAGCAGTTGTTGTTGGAATAAAAGAAGCTGTTCAGGAAATGATTAGACTGATTAAGAGTTAAATATTTTTAGTTTATAAATCTATATGTTCTCTGGTTCTATTTTGGTAATACTAGGATTAAAATAATATTTAACAAGTTTGAAATAGTTAAAAGGATCTTTTATCAAATTACTATATTTTCTTTTACCTGATATTATATCTGCTATAACCTCACAGAATTTTACTCCGTACCTTTTCATTAAAAATGTTCTTAAGCCATCATAATTGTAAAAAACTTTGCTTAAAAATAGTCCTGCATTTAATTCAGAATAAAAATTCTCTTCAATCTTTTGATTATACAGCGAAGAGATTATTTCATTATTTAAATTTCCCTGAACAATTGCTTCAGAAGCAAATTGCGCACTTAAAATGGCAGATGTTATTCCTTCGGCAGTAACAGGATCAGCTAATGCCGCTGCATCTCCTGTAAGCAGAATTCTATTTGCAGCAAGAATATTTCTGCGGGTACTGACTGGAATGTAAAACCCATGTCTTTCAATATTTATTATTTTTTTAAAATTAAGATGATTCAGATAGCTCGTAAAATATGTATTAAGATTAATATTTTTCTCTTTGAAAGTGAAAGCTCCTAATCCTACGGAGAGATGATCTTTTTTAGGAAATACCCAGGCGTAACCTCCGGGAATAAAACCAAAATCAAATCTTACATTTGAAAATCTCTCAAGGTCTTTATCTGAAGCATAAACTTCACATTCAAGTGCTGGCAGATTTTTCTTTTTTATTTTTAATCCTGATTTTTTTAATGTAATACCCTGAGCCCCATCAGAACCAATAACAAATGAAGCTTTAAATTCTCCTTTTGCTGTTTTCAAAAGGATAAATTTATTATTTATAACAAGATCATAAACTTCACATTCTTCATTTACTTGAGTTCCTGATAATTTGGCTTTCTCAAGAAGTGCATAGTCAAAATCTCTTCTCATTGTCATATAAACTAATGGATAATTTCTTTTCACTTTGTAATAGAAGTTTGCCTCGTGGTCATTAATTTCAATCTGGTGAAATTCTTTTTCATAAGCTGAAGAAATATCAGTTGGAAGGAATTGGGT
>MHAF01000103.1 GCA_001802865.1 Ignavibacteria bacterium RBG_16_34_14 | reverse complement strand
GCAGTTCTTGCAAGTTCATAATCAAAAATTCTTCTTTCAAGAACATAACCCGCTTCACCAAAATCTAAAATAACTTCTGTTCCATCCGGTGCATTAAAAGAAAATTTACTAATCGTTGCTGCAATCCATTTGGGATCGGGTTTAATAAACTCTTCAACCCCTGCTTTGCTAATTGCTTCTCCGCATCTTACGGGATAACCAACATCTCTGTCTTTCTCCAGCAATAAAACCGAAACTCCATGTTTGGCTGCATATCTTGCAGCTATGCTTCCGGCGGGTCCGGCACCAATTACTATTATATCGTATTCGTTTTTCATCTCATCAGTTTATTTTCAATTAACTTCTTGTTACTCCTCTTGTCATCACAAAGTAGGCAGTTTTCAGTTGGCAATCATAATTCACAACTATTTCTGAAAATAGTAGATTTAAATTTTATCGATTGCAAACTGACGACTGAAGACTTTGCCCACAATTACTGCCTACTGTCAATGGCATACTGCTTACTTATAAAGGACTCCTTCCTTATTAAACTTAATAACCTCAATGGGACAAGACCATACACATTTAGAACAATTAGTGCATCTTGAATCAATTATAAAAATCTCTGCTTCTTTTAATTCAATTGCATCTTCGGGGCAAATTCCTACGCAGCAGCCGCAGAAGTCGCATTTATCCGGAAGAATATCAATCATTAATTTTCCTGTTTTAGCTTGTCGGTATTGCTTCATGTAAACGTGAAAAGTGAAACGCCAAATGTTATTTTTATAATGAAAAATTAAAGAAAGAATACCTGAATAAAAAGTATTTTGGTTCTGTTCCTACTATATCAGAGTTGTTCTATAACTGAACTTTTATTTTTTGAAGATATATTAATCTGAGAATATGTAAATCTTCATAAGAAACTTCCTGGTTAAACTTATCATAAATATTTTTTAAAGTTGTTGTTCCTTCAATATTAAATACTTCAAATACTTTTTGATGATATTCCGCAGTAACAGATAACTTTTCTAATAATCCATTCGTTCTGATTTTATTTCCATCATTTGCATATCGGGCAACATGACTTATAATTGTCTGCGGTTTTACTTCATATTCTTTAGCAAGTTCATCGATTGAACTGCCGTCATTATAAGATTCGCTAACAACCACATATTTAGGTTTTCCCATTTCATGTCGGTTTTGCCTGCGACTTCTTGTTTGTTTAACAGGAACAATATTAATATTTTTTCTAAAACAGTAACTCTTAATGATGGATAAAAATATATTACCATAACTTTCAAGTTTTCTGATTCCTACTCCGGTTATATTCAAAAAGCTTGATTCATCTTGGGGATATTTTGTTGCCATTTCAGTTAATGATCGGTCTGAAAAAATAACATAAGGAGGAACATTAAATTCATCAGCTAAATCTTTACGTTTTTTCCTCAGATGTTCGAATAATTCTTCATCATAAACCTTATCTGATTTCAGTTTATGAGAGGGAGTTTTAGGTTCTTTTATATACCCCAAGACTTTTTCGTTCTTAAATAATACACCTGAAGCTTTTTCAGAAAGTTTAAGGCTGCCGAATTCTAAATCTCTTGCAAGAAGCTCTTTCCGGATAAATTGATGAGCAAATGTTTGCCATTGCTTCTTGTTAAATTCTTTTCCGATACC
Source organism: Ignavibacteria bacterium RBG_16_34_14 (assembly GCA_001802865.1). GTDB lineage: Bacteria > Bacteroidota > Ignavibacteria > Ignavibacteriales > Ignavibacteriaceae > RBG-16-34-14. The sequence goes on along the minus strand of MHAF01000103.1, from coordinate 33,613 downwards.
AAAAAGAGACAAATTTTGATGACCATTACCAACAATTCTATCCGAATCATTTCCTAAAAGAACATCTATAATATAATTGACACCAAAAATTTCTCCTGTTCTTTTTACTGCTGATAAAAATTTCTGTGCGGGAATTGTAATATCACCCATTTCCTTTACATCTGCTATGCAATTATCGCACATAACACAATTATCGTTTTTATAATTTTCGCCAAAATAGTTTATAAGTGGATATCTTCTGCAAATTTCGGTTTCGGCATATTTAACAATTGCATCTAAATGAACTTTGGCTGAAAACCTTTCAACATCATCTTCCTTCTGGTCAATAAAGTAATTTATTTTTGAAATATCAGCATAACTGAAAAGAAGGAGGCATTCTGCTCTTAAGCCATCACGACCCGATCTGCCGATTTCCTGGTAATAAGATTCAATATTTTTGGGAAGATCATGATGAAGTACAAATCTTACATTCGATTTATTTATTCCCATACCGAAAGCAATAGTAGCAACAATAATCTGAATTTCATCTTTAATAAAAAGATCCTGGTTTTTATTTCTTTCGTCATCTGATAAACCAGCATGATAAGGTTTAGTTGAAAAACCAAGATTTGATAAATCTTCACTAAGTTCATCTACCTGCCTGCGCGAAAAGCAATAAATAATTCCGGATTGGTTTTTATGTCGGTTTAGAAATTCAATTGTCTGTTGAAAAGAATTTCTTTTGGGTATTACCTGCAAAAAAAGATTTTTCCTGTTAAAGCTTGCGATAAACTTTTTAGCATTTAGCATTTTTAAATTTTTAATTATATCATCCTGCACTCTTGGTGTAGCTGTTGCAGTAAAACCAATGCACACGGCAGAGGGAAATTTATTTCTGAAGGTTCCAAGCTGCCTGTAATCTTTTCTGAAATCATGTCCCCATTCAGAAATACAATGTGCTTCATCAACTGTAATGCAATCAATTTTTGTACTATTTAACAGATTTGATATTTCCTCTTTACCCAAAGATTCTGGTGCGATATAAAGAAGCTTTGCTTTATTGTTTTTTACACTTTGAAAATTATACCTGTAAGCTTCCGCAGATAAAGAACTGTTTAGCAATACAGTTTGCACCCCAAGTTGTTTCAGCTGTTCAACCTGATCTTTCATTAAAGAGATTAGAGGAGAAATTACAACCGTTAATCCTTCAAAGATGAGAGCAGGAATTTGATAGCAGACAGATTTACCCCCGCCGGTTGGCATAATTACAAGAGTATCTCTTTTATTTAATATGTTTTGAATAATCTCACTCTGAAGAGGCCTGAAAGAATCGTATCCGAAAACATCTTTTAGTATTTGTTTTGCTTTATCCAAATACAGAATTAAAAATTTTTATTAGAAATTATTGTGGGATTAAATTTAATTAAACGACTTCTTCACTGCTCAATTCTTTTGCAACCAAATTCTTTTCTTTTTCAAGTTCAAGATTTTCTTTCATTATCTTAAGTTTTTCTGTTTCTTCGACCGCTTCTTCGAGTCTTTTATGATTTTCATTAATTCTTCTGTTTACCTGCTGAAGCTTAAATTTCTTGAGAGTATCTTTTGCATATTTCACAAGAATCTGCTTTTCATCTGCACCCGGATAAATATCATCCCAAATTTTACTAATGCCGTATTTTTCAAAAGTTATTTCTCTCAGATAAGATTCGGATTTTTCATCTTTCATTTTATCTATTAAAGCTCCTGCAATTATAGGCTCTCCTTCATTATAAGTTTCTGCAACAAGACTAAAAAGCTCTTGATTAAAAGGAATTCTAAAATCGTACTGATCAACATGATGAATTATTAAATCTACAACATCTTTTTCACCTTCAAAGAGAAGTTTAATTATTTCTTTCTCGGTGCTAAACTCTGAATCAGATATCTTTGTATCAGAAACAGTTTCAATAATCTTTTTAGCTGTGTTTTCCTCACCTATGTGTTTTACAATTTTAGACGACGATCTTTCCTTCTTAAGAATTTTTTCAAGTTCATTTTCAATAAGAATTTCTCTAAGGTTAAATTTCTTTGCAATTGATTTTATCAGAAGATTTCGTTTCAGTTCATCATTTATTAATGCTGCTGATTTAACCAGTTCTCTTATTGCTTCACTCATCTTAGCAGGATCAGCAAACATTCCCTGCTTTTCATAATACTCTGATTGATACTCAAGAAAATTCTGTGCATAAGAAATTGTTTCCTCAAACTTCTCTTTTCCATAATTATTAATGAATGAATCAGGATCTTCACCCGCAGGAAGAGTTGCGATCTTTACTTCAATATCTCTCTTCAATAAAAGTTCAATACTTCTCATAGAAGCTTTTATGCCTGCAGTATCGGCATCAAACAACAAAACAATATTTTTAGTATATCTTGAAAGAAGCTGAACCTGATCTTCTGTTAAGGCTGTTCCTGAGACAGCAACAACATTTTTAATTCCTGCCTGAACCAATGAAATAAGATCCATATAACCTTCAACGAGAATAGCTTTGTCTAATTTTCTTATTTCATCTTTTGCAAAAGAGAGTCCGTATAAAATTCTACCTTTAATATAAACTAAAGATTCAGGTGAGTTTAAATATTTTGCTGATTTCTCTCTTTCGTCCAGAATTCTTCCTGCAAAGGCAACTACACGTCCATTAGGAGAAAAAATCGGGAAGATTAATCTTCCTGTAAATTTATCATAGTGTCTCCCATCTTCATTTTTCCCTATGAGGCCAAGTTCAGTTACTTTCTCAATATCGAGTTTTTTTTCATTTGCAAAGTTCAGAAAGTATTCCCACCCTCTTAAAGCATAACCCAAACCAAATGAATTAATAGTCTGAGGTTTAATCTTTCTTTCATGGAGATATTTTCTTGCGATTTCTCCTTCATAAGAATTTTGAAGATTATTGTAGAAATATTTTGCTGCTTCAGTATTTATATCATAAAGAAGCTCTTGTTCGCTTTGCTTTTCATCTCCAGGAGTTGATTCATACTCGATTTCTATCCCAAGCTGCTTTGCAAGTTCCTGAACAGCTTCAACAAATGATATCTTTTCATAATCCATAAGGAATTTATAAACATTGCCACCCGCATGGCAGCCAAAGCAATGAAATATCTGTTTTTCGTCACTTACTGTGAAAGAAGGGGTTTTTTCTGAGTGAAAAGGACATAATCCGAGGTAATTTCTTCCTCTTTTTCTTAGCTGTACATATCCAGAAATTACATCTACAATGCTTGCCGCAGACCGAATTTCCTCTATTTTGCTTTCTGGTATTCGCATAGTTTTTGCTTTATGAAAAAGCTTGCCTACTTTTGATTAAATCGGATTAGGCAAGCACGATCAGAAATTTACTAAAAATCTTATAGAATAAAATTTAGCTAATTAAACAGAACAATCTACATTAATAATTTGGGTAACATAAATTGAAACTTAAGAAGTTTACATTACTCCTCTCACTTATTCTCTTTTTAATTGTTATCATCTTTGCTTTGAGAACTCAATTTTACCAGGTTTCCTCAAAAAAGAAATTAATTGTGCAATACAAAAGAGAACTTGATGCTATAGGACAAAATGCACTTAAAAGCAATGATATGCCTATTTCTGCAATTCTTATCTACAATTTCGAAATAATAGGAAGAGGATATAATACTGTAGTAAGAGATTCTGAAGCAGGTGGGCATGCAATTATTAATGCAATATCGGATGCAATAAGAAACGTTGGACTTGAAACTTTCGACTATCTCAGTCGTGATTCAATGAAAATAGTTACTACTTACGAACCATGTGAAATGTGCAAAGGCGCTTTGATAGAGTATAAAATTAACACTATAGAATTTCTTAAACCAAAACCGCTTACCTACTGGCTTGAGAAACAATATAATGACCTGGGATATGAATTTTCTAAAAAGAAATTGGAAGGTTCAGAACTGCAGGATTCATTATTCCGGCTCCATCCCTTCTATATGGAAATTATGCCCGATTATTGAAATTGGTTAGATTATAAGTTATACAGGTTACTTTAAAACCGTTCTCGCATTTAGTATATTCCCATCAACAAGCGAATAAAATCAGACTTTATTTTATTACATTTTTTTGGTGAAATTTATATTCAACATTAATTGATTTATGGTAGAACCCGTTTCAAAATTCAAAGAATACTGCAACAGCCTAACTAAATATTCCCGCTATAAAACAAGAGAAGTTCGTGTTGGAAATATTCCCTTGGGAGGAAATAATCCAATAAGGATTCAATCAATGACCATAACTGATACCATGGATACTAAAGCTACGATCGGGCAGACAATCAGGATGGTTGAATCAGGATGTGATTATGTAAGGATAACTGCACCAAGCAAGCTTGAAGCACAAAATCTTGAAAACATAAAAAAAGAATTGAGAGTCCGGGGTTATGATGTCCCCTTGATTGCAGACATACATTTTACTCCAAATGCCGCAGAGATTGCAGCAAGAATTGTTGAGAAGGTAAGAGTTAACCCTGGTAACTATGCAGATAGAAAAAAATTTGAGGTTATAGAATACACAGATGACAAGTATGAATCAGAGCTTGAAAGAATAAAAAATAAGTTCTCTCCTCTTGTTAAAATTTGTAAAGAATATGGTACCGCAATGAGAATAGGGACAAATCATGGTTCGCTTTCAGACAGGATAATGAACCGATATGGCGATACTCCTCTTGGAATGGTTGAATCAGCTTTAGAGTTTGTAAGGATATGTGAAGAGCTTAATTATTATGATATTGTTCTTTCTATGAAAGCGAGCAACCCGCAAGTGATGGTGCAGGCTTATAGACTCCTTGTACAAAAGATGAAAGAAGAAGGAATGAATTATCCTCTTCATCTTGGTGTAACAGAAGCCGGCGGTGGTGAAGATGGCAGAATCAAATCTGCTGTTGGCATCGGAACTTTACTTGAAGATGGTCTGGGAGATACGATAAGAGTTTCTTTAACAGAAGATCCTGAATATGAAGCTCCTGTTGCCATAATGCTTGCAGATAGGTACAAAGGAAGAGAAAATCATCAACCAATAAAATCAGCTGGGGTAATACCTTTTAATCCTTTGGAATATGAAAAAAGACATACTTTTGAAACTGCTGGTATAGGAGGAGGAAATGTTGCAAGAGTAGTTGCCGATTACAGCAAAAGAGAGATAAAAGATCATAAAGATCTTTCTGATATAGGATACTTTTATAATGCTGAAACTGATAAATGGAAAATGAGCGATATAGCTCCTGATTTATTATATCTTGGGAATCAATCCTTGCCTTTTGATATCCCTAATGGGTTAAGAGCTATTTATGATTATAATTTCTGGCTAAGACAAGAGAATAAAAATTTAGGAAGTCCTCTTTATACAGATAATGAATATCTTAACTCTGAACCTGGTAGAAGCATTATAAAATTTGTTTTGGCAGATTTAAATTCTCTTACAACAGAGTTCATCAATAAAATAAAAGAAGATACTAATCTTGTTTTAGTTCTTACCACAGAAAATGAACATGGAATAGCAGAGCAGCGAAGAGCATTCTTTGAGTTAACAAATAATGAAGTAAGTCATCCCGTTATTGTCAGGCGTTCTTATAATAATTTAAGCTTAGACCAGTTTAGGTTATTTGCATCAACAGATTTTGGTTCTCTTTTAATTGATGGTTATGGTGATGGTGTTTGGACCGAAGTTCAAAATGATTTTATCTCTAAAGCAGGAAATAATAATTACATCAAAAAACTTATAAAAGATGAATCAAAAGAAAAGATAATTAATAGAACTCTATTTGGAATTCTACAGGCGGCAAGAGTAAGAATTTCCAAAACTGAATACATCGCTTGTCCTTCCTGTGGTAGAACTCTTTTTGATTTGCAGGAAACTACAGAAATGATCCGCAAAAGAACCGAACATCTGAAAGGCATTAAGATAGCTATAATGGGATGCATTGTTAACGGTCCTGGTGAAATGGCCGATGCTGATTATGGTTATGTAGGTTCCGGTGTTGGAAAAATTACTCTTTACAAGGAAAAAAATATTGTAAAAAGAAATATTCCTGCAGAAGATGCTGTTGATGTTTTAATACAGTTAATAAAAGAAGATGAAAAGTGGATAGAAACGGCTATTACAGTAATATAATTTTAAGTGATGTGAAGCATCTAAAAATTTATTGAATATTAGAGGAGAATAAGCTAAATTTACCTGCTTAATATCATAACCGAAAAAAGAGTGAAATTAAAATTTCTTTTTAGAATACCTTATCGAACTACCAATAAATTAAAAATTAAAACAAAAAATGCACTTCAAACTTAGAAGTGCATTTTTTTTATATGACTTGCGAAGAAATATTTAAATACATAGAAAATTGGGCCCCTAAAGAAATAGCCTGGAATAAAGATAACGTTGGTTTGCAGGTTGGCTCTTCAGAAAGGAAAGTTAAGAACATATTGCTGTCGTTGGATTTGAACATGAGAGCGGTTAATGAAGCTATAAATAAAAATTGCAATCTTATTATAACTCACCACCCGATGCTTTTTAATCCTATAAGAACAATTGATACTGACAGAGATAAAAATTCTTTATTAGTAGAAAAATTATTAAGGCATGATATAACCCTCTTTTCTGCCCATACAAATCTTGATTTTACAAAAGACGGAGTAAGTTTCCAACTTGCCAAAACTTTAAAGCTTAAGAATATCCGCTTTCTTGCTAATCTTAAATCCAAACAATACAAACTTGTAATTTTTGTGCCTGATAGTCACTTTGAAAAAGTTGCAAATGCTATCTTTGAAAACGGCGGCGGCAATATCGGTGAATATTCTCATTGCGGTTTCAGGACAAAAGGTGAAGGTTCATTCAAAGGATCTGAAAAAACATCTCCATCAATTGGTAAGAAACTTAATTATGAAAGGGTTGATGAAATTAAGTTAGAAGTATTGATTGATTCCTGGAAATTAGAAAAAATATTATCTGAAGTAAAAAAAGTTCATCCGTATGAAGAGATAGCTTATGATGTTTATCCACTTAATAATGAACACACTAATTATGGAGTTGGTGCAATTGGGGAAACTATTAATCCGATGAATCAGGATGAATTTTTAGATCATATTTCTAAATGTCTGAAAATAAAAAATTTCAGATATACTGGCGGTAAAGGAAGTAAAATAAAAACTGTAGCAGTATGTGGTGGTTCTGGTTCAGAATTTATCTCAAATGCAATTAAAGAAGGGGCTAATGCTTATATAACTGCTGATATTAAATATCATACATTTTTTGAAAATGAAGATCAGCTGCTTCTTATAGATGCGGGGCATTACGAAACAGAAATTTTTTCTTTAAATGAGCTTAATGAAAGACTTACAGCATTAACGAAAGAAAATAAAATAAAAGTTTTTAAATATAGCAGAAATGCTAACCCAGTAAATTTTTATAACAATTCAGGAGCGTAAATAAATTGATAAACAGATTGAAAATTCTTTATGAACTGCAGTTGATTGATGATCAGCTAGACGAATTAGAAGAGCTTAGGGGAGACTTGCCTCATATGGTTGAATCTCTGGAAACAAAAATAAATGATATTAAAAAAAGCATTGCAGAAAAGGGGAAAGAGAAAAAAGAATCGCTTGAAAAAAGAGAAGAAAATGAAGAAGAAGAAGAAAAGCTCCTGACTAATCAGAAAAAATTCAAGGCTCAACTCTATCAGGTTAGAAATAACAAAGAGTATGATGCACTAACCAAAGAGATTGATCATACGGAAGATCAGATTAAAAAACTTGAAGCAGAAAATAATGCCCTCGCGGATTTAAGTAAAAGACTGACCGATGAAATAGAGGAAGTAAGCCCGCTGCTCGACACTTTAAATGAAGAATTAAAAGAAAAGCAGGCTGACCTTAAAGAAATAATAAAAGCCAATGAGAAAGAAGAAGCCAAATTAAAAGCTCAGCGGAAGGAAATTGTTGACCTAACTAAAAAGCCGGATTATACAGCTTATATCAAAATCAGAAAAGCAAAAAAGGGAAAGGCTGTGGTTACCATAAAAAGATCAGCTTGTGCAGGCTGCCATAATATCGTTCCTTCTCAAAGACAATTGGAAATAAGAAGAAACAATAAGCTCTTCTTTTGTGAATATTGCGGAAGAATTCTTGTTTCCCCGGAAATTGCTGAGCAGTCTGAACCTGATTAACACCAAAAATTGAAACTTTTAATAAAGGAATAAGATCTTTCTCTTAACACTTATCAATTTATACTGCTTTAATCTCCTCAATTTATTATATTAGCCGCATTAAGTAACATCTGTTAATTATAAATTAACAATATTTAAAGTTTAGATAAGGTTAATATATTATCGTATAGCGAAAAATTTTAGAATAAAAGTACAGTTCAATTCGGGCAATTGCTTTTTCCGATTTAAATCGGGAAGGGAGGAAAGTCCGAACTTCACAGAACAGGGTGCCGGGTAATTCCCGGATCCCGAATTTTCGGGAATGGAAAGTGCCACAGAAAATATACTTCTCTCCGACAAAGTCGGGGGGTAAAGGTGAAAAGGCAGGGTAAGAGCCTACCGCTCCGATAGTAATATCGGAGGCAGGGTAAACCCCACCCGAAGCAAGGTCAAATAAGGGAACTAATCTCCGTAATGGAGAACAAAGGTGTTCTGCTTTGGTGCCCTGCAATCAGTGGGACAGGTTTCCGGGTAGACTGCTTGAGCCTGTTAGTAATAACAGGAGAAGATAAATAATTGCCATCCCGACTTCGTCAGGAAACAGAATTCGGCTTACAAGATTGAACTGTGCTCTTGTTCTTATAAAATGAAAAAATTATGGCTAAAAACCGCTGGAAATTACAATACATTCAGGATGAATATGCCGTAAAATCTTTGGCAGATAGTCTCAATATTTCTGAAATATTAACCCGCCTTTTAATTCTCAGAAACATCAGGAATTTTACACAAGCAAAATCTTTCTTTCGCCCTTCCATTGATTCATTACATAATCCTTTTTTAATGGATGGAATGGATACTGCAACGATGCGGATAATCAAAGCTCTTACAGAAAATGAAAAAATCTGCATCTTTGGGGATTATGATGTTGATGGTACTTGCGCAACTGCACTTCTTTATCTTTTCCTTAAAGAACTTGATGCCAATATTGATTTTTATATCCCTAAACGATTAACGGAAGGATATGGATTATCTTCAGCAGGTGTTGATCATGTAAAAAGCATTGATGCAACTTTATTAATTTCTGTTGATTGTGGAATTACTGCAATAGAGGAAACAGATTATGCAAATAAACTTGGTATTGATGTTATTATCTGCGATCATCATCAGCCTAAAGAAATTTTACCAAATGCGGTTGCGGTTCTCGACCCATTAAAGCCTTCGTGTAACTATCCTTTCAAATATCTTTCTGGTGCAGGCATTGCTTTCAAACTTGCCCAAGGAGTTGCTGACAGAATAGGGAAAAGAATCTTACCGTTAAAATATCTTGATCTTGTTGCACTTGCCGGTGCAGCAGATATTGTTCCTCTTACAGATGAAAACAGGATTCTTGTTAAGGAAGGAATAAACATTGTAAATAATAATCCAAGACCTGGGATTGAAGCTTTAATTGAAAGCGCAGGAATACATCCCGGTGCACTTACATCTGGACAGATTGTTTTTACGATCGCACCCAGAATTAATGCAGTTGGCAGATTAGGTGATGCACATAGAGCAGTCAACCTTTTAATTACAGATAAAAAAGATGAGGCTCTTCAGCTTGCGCAGGTTCTTGAAACTGAAAATTATGAAAGAAGAAAACTTGATGTTGATACTTTTGACAACGCACTTGAACTTGTTGAGAGTTCTCTCGATCTTCAGAATGAACTTGCAATTATTCTGCATCAGCAGGACTGGCACCCGGGTGTAATTGGTATTGTAGCATCACGCCTTGTAGAAAAATATTACAGACCTACAATAATGCTTACAACCGTTGATGGTATTGCAAAGGGATCTGCACGCAGCATATCTAAATTTAATATTTATGAAGCTTTGAGAAGATGTGAGGATATTCTGATCCATTTTGGAGGGCATCAGGCTGCAGCCGGACTTGCTGTTGAAGTAGATAAACTTGAAGAATTCAGAACCCGTTTTAATAGTATTGTAAAAGAATCTCTTATAAAGGACGATTTGTTTCCTGAGATTACTATTGATTCCAAATTAAAATTTTCAGAAATAACTCCTAAATTTCTCAGGATACTTGATCAGTTTTCTCCATTTGGTCCAAGCAATATGAGACCTGTCTTTTTATGTGAAGATGTAAAGGTTGCAAGCCCTCCGAGAATAGTAGGAACAAATCATTTGATCGTAACTCTTAAGCAGGATGGCTGCGAAAAAGTTTTCGATTGCATTGGTTTTAATATGGGAAATTTCTGTGAAGATCTATTAAAAAATAATTCCAAAATTGATGTGGTATTTTCAATTGATAAAACAACAAGAGATGGTCGTTTTTTCCCACAGTTTAAATTCAAAGATATAAGAATTAATGAGAAAATTGAGGAGTTAGTTTAATGTCGGGTCATTCAAAATGGGCAACAACCAAAAGAAAAAAAGCAGTAATTGATACCAAGCGTGGTAAAATGTTTACAAAGCTTATCAAAGAAATTACAATTGCAGCAAGGGAAGGTGGAGGTGATCCTGCCGGAAATCCAAGATTAAGACTCGCAATAGATAACGCAAAGTCGGCGAATATGCCTCAAGACAATATCGAGAGAGCAATTAAAAAAGCTACGGGTGAACTCGAAGGTGTAACATACCATGAATTTACTTATGAAGGTTATGCTCCCGCAGGAATAGCTTTGATGGTCGAAGTAGCTACAGATAATAAAAACAGAACTGTTGCCGAAGTAAGACATGTATTCAGTAAACACGGTGGAACTCTTGGAGAAAGTGGTTCTGTTGCATGGATGTTTCATAGGAAAGGAATTTTAAGTTTACCAAAACAAGGTAAATCTGAAGATGATATCATGGAAATAATCCTTGATGCTGGTGCTGATGATCTCCGGACAGAAGATGATTATTACGAAATCCAGACATCAATTGAATCTTTTGAACCTGTAAGAAGAGCCCTTGCAGAGAAAAAATTTAATATTGAAAATGCTTCTCTTCAGTGGATTGCACAGAATATAATCTCCGTTTCAGGAGAAGATGGTGAAAAAGTTATTAAGCTAATCGAAGCTCTTGAAGATTTAGATGACGTTCAGAACGTTTATTCTAATGCCGATTTTGATGAAGAATTAATTAAGAAATCAGTTTAACAAATGATAATTTTTGGAGTGGACCCAGGAACAAATTTAACCGGGTTCGGAATTATCAAGCAGGATGGCAGCACATTCTCTCTAATTAAAAATGGAGTGATAAAACTCTCCTCAAATAATTCTCTCCCAAATAAATTAGTTATTATTTACAATGAACTTTTAAATCTTATAAAACTTTATAAGCCAGATGAATTTGCTATTGAAACAGCTTTTTATGGTAGGAATGTCCAATCTGCTATGAAGATCGGATATGCACGGGGTGCTGCCATACTTGCCGCTGCACATTGTAAAGTTCCAATGAGCGAATATTCTCCAAGAGAAATAAAAAAATCGGTTGTGGGAAAAGGTGCCGCTTCAAAAGAGCAGGTTTCATATATGATTAAAACTCTACTTTCAGTAAAAGAAAAAAAAATGAGATTTGATGAATCGGATGCATTAGCAGTTGCGTTATGTCATGCATTTCGAATGGGTAATCACAAAAAACATGGAAAAGATTGGAAGTCGTTTATTGAACAGTTTCCGGAAAGGATTATGCCGGATTACAAGATTGAAAAATTTAAAGATTAAAAGATTAATTTCTAAATTTTAAAATTAATGGAGGTAAAATGAAAGCTGCGTCATTTGAAGATTTAAAAGTTTGGCAGGATGCAAGGGAGTTTGTCAAATCAATATATGAGTTGACTTCTTCAGATAATTTTAGAAAAGATTTTGGATTAAAAGATCAAATCCAAAGAGCAGCTGTTTCAATCATGAATAATATTGCTGTCCCGCCAAGGCGGGATGAAAGAAATAACAACAAAGAGTTTATAAAGTTTTTAAAATATTCAAAAGGATCGGCAGGCGAAGTCAGATCAATGCTTTATGTTGCTTTAGATTTGGATTATATATCAAAGAATTCTTTTAATATTAATTATGAACTTTCAATTAAGATTATAACTCAGATTTCAAACTTTATAAAGTATTTAAGAAGGTATGCTATTAAAGGAAAACTTACAAAAGCCAGCTCATTTATAATCTTATTTTTTCAATTTTTCAATCTTTAAATTTTTTAATCTTTTTTATGATCGGCTATTTAAACGGCAACATAATTACTCTCAGACCAACAAAACTTCTTTTAGATGTAAATGGAGTTGGTTATTCAGTAAACATTTCAATAAATACTTTCGAGAGTATTTCTGATAAGAAAGAAGTTTCACTTCATATCTATACCAGCGTTAGAGAAGATTCCATAACTCTCTTTGGTTTTTATAATGAAACAGAAAAAGAAATGTTTGAACTTTTAATTAGCGTAAACGGAATCGGGCCAAAGCTGGGGCTGAATGTTCTTTCAGGTATCCGGGTTGATGAACTTAAAGAAGCAATTGAAGCGGGAAATATCTCAAGGTTAATTGCCATACCTGGAGTAGGAAGAAAAACCGCAGAAAGAGTTGTTCTTGAACTTCGTGGCAAAGTTGACAAGATAAAAGAAAGTGAAGGACAAAATATTTCTTACAGCATAAAGCAGGAAGCAATTTCTGCTCTTACAACTTTAGGCTATAATTATAAAATGGCGGAAAATGCAGTGAGAGAAATTTTGAGCACTTCGAAAGATATTTCTCTTGAGGAGTTGATTAAGAAAACCTTGGGGAGTTTGAATAAGTAAGATAGATTCTAACGAGTGATTTTTTTAAATTAATTATTGGAAATCTAATAGTTAGCACATATAAAATAAAAAATAAGATTGAGGAAGGGATGAAAAAGAAGTATTCATATCCGGTTATATATGAAGCGGCGGAAGAAGGTGGCTACATAGCTTATGTTCCTTCTTTACCAGGATGTCACTCTCAGGGTGATACTCTTGAAGAAGCTGAAGTTAATATAACAGAAGCTATTGAATTATATTTAGAGAGTTTGATATCTCACAATAATTCTGTACCAGTTCCTAAAAATATATATCAAAGCACTATTGAAGTTGTTATATAAATGAAATCCGTTCCAAGTCTTAAACCAAGAGAAGTAATCAAAGGACTGGAAAAATTTGGCTTTGTTAAAGACAGGCAAAAAGGAAGCCACTTAATACTTATTAATCCTTCAACTAAGAAAATGACTGTAGTTCCAATTCATAAAGGAAAGGATATTAAGAAAAAATTATTGTTAAAGATAATTGAAGAAGATTGCGGATTGAAGAAGGAAGAATTTTTTTCAGCATTAAAGAAATAATTGGAATTATTTAACTCCGCAGCAAAGTTGATAAGTTCAAAGAAAGTGAAGGGCAAACAATTTCTTACAGCATAAAACAGGAAGCAATTTCTGCACTTACAACATTGGGCTACAATTACAAATTGGCAGAAAATGCAGTTAGAGAAATTTTAAGCACTTCGAAAGATATTTCAATTGAAGAATTAATTAAGAAGACCCTCGGAAGTTTCAATAGTAGATGAAACAGATTATTATTTAATACTACTTCCTAATTTTGCTACTCCACTTATCTCGGCGTTTAACTTATCTCCCTTATTCACTTTACTTACTCCTGCAGGTGTTCCAGTAAAAACAAGATCACCTTCTTCAAGAGTCATTAAGGTTGAAATATATTCAATAATCTGTGCGGGATTGAAAATCATTTTGTTAAGCCTTTCTTTCTGTTTTATTATTCCGTTTACGGAAAGAGATATTTCTTCATTCAAAGTAAGCTTATAATTCCCTTTTAGAATAAAATCAGAAACAACTGCTGAAGTATCAAAACATTTTGCAATTGTCCAGGGATGCCCTTTCTTTTTTAGTTCGTTTTGGATATCTCGTAGAGTCATATCAAGACCTACACCGTAACCAATAATTGCATCTTTGGCTTCAGATATATTTCCATCCTTAATTCTCTTTCCTATTAAAAGAACAAGCTCCACTTCATGGTGCATTTCTGATGAAAAAGATGGATAAATAATTTCATCACCTGAAAAAATTAATGAAGACGATGGCTTTAAGAAAATAACAGGTTTTTCAGGAATTTCATTTCCGAGTTCCTTAATATGTTCAAAATAATTTCTGCCAACGCAAACTATTTTGCCAACAGTAAATTCTTTATTGTTGTTTTGGATTTTTATTTTTTTCATAAATCCTATAATTGTGTTTTTGTCATTACGAGCGAAGCGAAGTAATCTTTTCATTAGATTGCGTCCCAATAAATTGGGACTCGCAATTACATTTATTCTAACGCAAAAGATAATAAACTAACTAACTACTATTAAGCTTAAGTTTTTTGTTTTTTCTTTGTTGCTGCAGGGAAAAGGATGTTGTTAAGAATTAAACGGTAGCCGGGAGAGTTTTTATACAGGTTAAGATCTGTTGGCGGATCTCCTACTGCATGCTGGTAATCTTCGGGGTCGTGTCCCCCATAAAAAGTAAACGTTCCCCTTCCGAAATTACCATGAATGTATCTGACCTGATTTGTACCCTGTCTTTCGGCAAGATTAGTGACTGATTTTTTAATCAGTTCTCCCCTGAACATTGTTGTTTGTCCCATAAATCCGCGGATAACATTTGCATGGTCTTGTGTAAGCATCGTTGGTACAGGATCATATTTTGCAGAGAATTCAAAAAGTGTGAAATAATCATTTTCGAAATTGCCTATTTCAATTGGCTGAATATCTATATCACTGTATTCATAAACATAAGGATTCATCTCAAGCTTAAAGCTTTCAAATGCAAGCGACTTTGAGAAATCAAGTTTTTCCTGAGCATTTGGATCAGCCGCATCGCCATCATACATTGAAGCACATATATCTACATTTTCTGCTGCAAGAGAAATATCATAAGAATCGGTGGCTGAACACATCGCAAAAAGAAATCCTCCTTGCGCTATGTAACTTTTAATTGTCTGTGAAACAATTTCCATCATCTTGGAAACTTTTTTAAATCCATTCTTCTTTGCATTATTTTCATATTGAATCTGTTGATCAATATACCATTGTGCATTTGCAAAACTTGCAAAAAACTTTCCATACTGTCCTGTAAAATCCTCGTGATGCAGGTGAAGCCAGTCATAATTTTGAAGATCGCCGCGAAGGATTTCATCATTCCATATTTTATCATAAGGAACTTTTGCATATTCAAGTGCAAGTGTAACAGCATCATCCCATGGCTGGAATCCAGGAGGAACATAAACAGCTATCTTCGGAGCCTTCTCTAACCTAATAACATCCATATTATTATCTTCACTCTGCACTTCAGCATAAATACTAACAGATTCTGAAAATGAAATAATATCGAAAGCAACTCCCTCAATCCTGCATTCAGTAGCAATTTTATCTGAGTGATCAATCATAAAAGAACCACCCCTGTAATTGAGAAGCCAATCCGCTTTTACTCCATCTATTAGAGCGTGGAAAGTTATGCCATATGCTTTAAGATGATCGGTTTGCTGAAGATCCATGTAGATAATGATTTTGGATTGGGAAAAAATAAAGAAATTTAAAGCGCACACTAACAATAAAATCTTATCAAACATTTTCAAATCCATGGCAAAAATTATTTATTATTACAAAGAGATGCCGGAACAAGTCCGGCATGACAATCCATAAATCAATTATTAAATATTCTATTATGCTGATTTCCTGTCACTTTCGAGATAAATAGGCTCTAAACCTTTTTCAATCACATCTTTGGTTATAATACATTTCTCAACTTTATCTTTGTTAGGTAAATCAAACATTATATCAAGCATTATATCTTCAACTATTGAACGAAGTGCTCGCGCACCGGTTTTTCTTTCCATAGCTTTTCCAACGATTGCTTCAATTGAAAAAGGATCGAACTCAAGCTCTATTCCTTCCATCATAAATAATTTTTTATATTGCTTGAGTATTGCATTCTTTGGTTCTGTAAGAATGCTTTTGAATGCCTCTTTAGAAAGAGCATGAAGCGGAGCGATAACAGGGAGTCTGCCTATAAGTTCAGGGATTAAACCAAAACGTAAAAGGTCCTCCGGCTGAACATATTTTAACAAATCCTCATCATTATTTTTACTTTTTATATCAGAGATAAAGCCCATCTTATTTTTGTTAATCCTTGCTGCAATAATTTTGTCAATACTTTCAAAAGCCCCGCCGACTATAAACAAAATATTTTTTGTGTTAACATTTATTAAACTCTGCTCAGGATGTTTTCTTCCTCCTTTTGGCGGAACCCCCGCAACCGTACCCTCAAGAATCTTAAGCAGTGCCTGCTGTACGCCTTCACCGGAAACATCTCTTGTTATTGACGCACTCTCACTCTTCCTCGCAATCTTATCAATTTCATCAATGTAAACAATACCTCGCTGAGCACGTTCTAGGTTATAATCTGCAGCCTGCAAAAGATGGACAAGAACAGTTTCAACATCATCGCCAACATAGCCGGCTTCTGTTAAAGTCGTTGCATCTGCAATTGCAAAAGGCACATCAAGAATTTTAGAAAGTGTTTGTGCAAGAAGAGTTTTTCCTACTCCTGTAGGACCCATTAAAAGTATATTGCTCTTTTCAATTTCAACATCATCAAACTCAAAGAAATTTGAACGGGAATTAATTCTTTTATAATGATTATAAACCGCAACCGATAAAACTTTCTTTGCTCTCTCCTGTCCGATTACATATTCATCAAGAGATTTTTTTATTGTTGAAGGTGTATGGTGCTCATAACTTTTTGTCTTTGTATTATTAAAAGCAGCCAGGTTATTCCTGAGAATATCTACACTGCTTCCAATACAAATATCGCAGATATACACATCCGGACCAGCAATCATACTCCCGACTTCACTGCCATCTCTTCCGCAAAAAGAACATTTAACTATTTTTTGGTTCTGCTTTTTAGCCATTTATGTTCCTTGTTTAACTTTGTCCCTTATTTTTATTATTTCCTCTCTTGTTTCATCAAGATATAAGGAGTTGGGGAATTTTGCAAGCAAACTCTCAAACATCTCTGTGGCTTTAATATCATCTTTTAAGCCATAATGATAGATTCTTCCCAACAAAAATAATGCTCTGTCTGCATATATATTCCTCTCTTTTTCGGAAGAAATTTCAATTAAGACAGATATTGATCCTTCAAGATTACCCATAGCAAGTTCAATTTCCGCTTCTCTTAGTTCAGCCCTGTTTTGCAATACGAAACCCTGCTTGTTAGATGCAACCTCCTTGAATAAAGTTGAAGCTTCCTCATATTTTCCCTGTGCGGTAAACTTTTCCGCCTTTGCAAATATCAGAAGATTAGACGAATCATTCATATTTGTGTTCAGAAGAAGTGAAAGATCAATTGCATCATTTGCAATATTATCTTTTAAATTATTAAGAACTTCGTTAAGATACTTTTTTGCTGAAGAAAAATCTCCATTATAAAATTTAACTTTTGCAAGCTCATACCTTGCAAGATTTTTCTGATCTTCAACAGCCTGATTGTTCCCGGCAATATTCATAAGATTTTGTTCCGCAGAGTTTAAATCATCTCTAAAAATATTAATTACTGCCAGTTCTTTATATGCATCAAATATAAAACGGAAGTTTCTATAATCTTTAATAACACGGTTAAAATAATTTTCGGCTGACGATAGATCATTTTTCTTGTACAAATAAATTTTTCCCATTCTTAATAAAGATTCACCGGCAACTTCTGTATGAGGATAAAGTTCAGTTAGTTCATTATATGCAGTAACAACTTTTTCAATTTCATCATTATTAAGCTTTCCTGATTTATAAAATGGTTTCCAGGAATTATCATCCCCAGCAGATTTTTTATTCAGAACTTCTTCCATAGTTTTAGCATATCCAAGCTTTGCAGAAGATATTACAGGAGAATTTGGGTACCGCTGAATTACTTCATTAAAAACTTTTGAAGCAAGCTCATACTCCTTTTCCATATAAGCAAAGTTGGCAAAATTATAAAGATCGGCTCCGAGATTATTTTGTTTTTTATCTATCTCCAGATAAATCTCAAATGCTTTATTAAGCTCATCCTTTTCCATCAGAAGTCTTGCAAGCATATAATCAAATTCAAGTGCCTCACCTTTCCTGTATTCTTCAACAACCTCAATGGTTTCATCGAGTGCATCAGGTTTATTTATATAAGAAAGGATTTTGGATTCAATCAATTGGTACTGGTTTGGATAAGATGAAATTAAAGCACAATATTCTTTTGCCGCATCCTTATATCTCATTGTAAGGGAATAAATGTTAGCAAGATCGAATGAAAAAATTCTTGGATCATCAGTTACTTCCTTTCCATTATTCAGAATTTCAATTGCTTTTTCAAAAGCTCTTCTTTCAATTGCATAATTTGCCATTGTCCGGTATGAAGTTGGGTTATCGGGAAATTTTTTGAGAGCCTCATCCCAGGTTTCAAAAGCTTTTTTCTCATCACCTTTCAGGTAGTAGGTTTTTCCCAGAAGTCCATAAAGATTAATATCCTGCTGATTTGAATTTAACCGCTGCTCAATAATACTTATTGAGTTATCATACTCCTTTAACTGAATATAAACTCTGTTGAGTGCATCAAAGAACTGAAAATTACTAGGCTGCTGGCGGTATAATTCTTCAAAAATCTGCCTGGCTTTTGTAAACTGTCCGCTTTGTTCAAGATTCTGCCCAAGCATAAATCGGTTCATTATATCCTGCTGGGAGTAAACAGAGAAGCTTATGAGTATTAGAAATGGAAAAATTTGTTTTAACATAGTGCAAACTTAGCAATTTTTAAATCGGTGATTCAAGGGAGAAATGAGGAGGGATTCGGGAAAATTAAAAGTAAGCTTGGATGTCATTTGGATTTTCATTATCCATTCCCCAAAAAGAACCTTGATAGAAAGAATAATTAAGAAATGTGAGGCTTAATGAGCCTCACTTAAATAAAAAAACTTAATACCAGATATGAAACTGAATCAGAGCAGAATCGTTATCTATACTTGGATCTTCCATTTGTATCCTGTATTGCGGTTTTATTTCTATAAAGCTGTATGGGAAAATTTCAAAACCGATTATAACTCTGGTATATTCATCTTTATCAATATCAGAGTTAGGATCAAATCTATCCAACCTCACAACTGCTTCGAGACCTTTGATTATTCTATATGCAACCTCAACCATTAAAGCTGTTGATGCAGAATCTTTATAGAGATAATCATTCGCCATATCATATTCTCCCATAATTGTAAAATCACCAATGCCAAATCCAACATAACCTCCGTACATTTTTACTTCCGGAAAAACACGACCTATAATAGGTATAAAGCCCCTGAAAGCAGCAATTGAACCACCAAAGAATAAAGCTTTATTTTCTCCAATCTCAGGTTGTATTTTTAAATTAGCTGTATAAACAGGATCGTACTCGAAAAGTAATGAACTGCGCGGGTTACCAACACTTGCGGTTAAAAAAGCAAAATCACTAAAATAAAATCCTAATTCTACACCAGTCTCAATATAACGGGGATCGTAAAGTAATCCTGTTTTAACATTTGTACTAAAAAGAAGGTCGAGATCTCCTCCTCTTATGTAAGCAGTATGGTCATCAAGCCTTATCCCGTAATTTGGCTGGAACGCCCCTCCTTTTACATAGCTGTTATTTGGTAGAATATGTGCAACTCCATAAGCTTCCCATATTTGCTGTATGAAATCATACCGTGTAAACACATTTATCTTTTCTGAAAGATCAATATTAGTATAAATGCTTCCGGTCATTCTCTGGAAATCTATTTTATATTTATTCCCATCTGTCGAAGGAATCGTTTTTAATAGAGTTTGTCCCCTCAAGTCAAGTCCTAATTGAATATTATCACCAATCTTATTGCTCATCTGGAAATCATCCTCAGGAGTAATCATAGGAAGAACATTTTTCCCAAAACCCCATCCGCTTTTATTCCTCATATTACCGCCGGTTGGATTAACATGGCATCCTAAACAGTCCCCACCACCTCCTCTTAAACTGAATCTTGGCAGTGAATGAATTTCTGAAAAAAAGATTAACATTAGAAAAGAAAGAAGGTAATATTTAATTTTCATAGCAACCTCGATTGTTTGTGGATGAACGAATTTAACCTTTGAAATGCTAAAAAGCCAAGTTTTAGTACATTAAGATTTCAAAAAGTGCCATTAGCTCCAAAGATGATATTTTTGAATCTATCTTAGTAAATTACATTGATTAACATTTCTATCTTTTATAGGTTTAAAAGCTTTTTTTGAGTAAAGATGAAGAATATTTTAATACTTGGTTCAACAGGCTCAATCGGAATTAACGCCCTTGATGTAATCAGAAAGCATACAGACAAATTCTCGGTTTCTGCTCTCACAATTAATACCCGAATTGATCTCTTAATACCTCAGATCCAGGAATTCAAACCTGAACTTGTTGTGGTTGTTAATGAATCCGCTGCTGAAAAGCTGAGAAACACCAGTAATATCAATTGTAAAATACTTTCCGGAGTTGAGGGACTAATCTATGCCGCAGCCAACTGTGATTATGATATTCTGCTCGGTGCAATGGTTGGTTTTGCCGGGTTGCTTCCAACTATTGAAGCAGTAAAAAGAGGAAAAAGATTGGCCCTGGCAAATAAGGAAACTCTTGTTGTTGCTGGAGAGTTAATAACAAATCTGGCAAAAGAATATAATGCGGAAATTATACCTGTTGATTCTGAACATAGTGCAATTTATCAATGTCTTGTCGGAGAAAAAATTGAAGAAGTAGAAAAACTTATTCTTACTGCTTCAGGTGGCCCTTTCCTGAAGAAGACAAAAAAAGAATTGGATAATGTAACTGTTGAGGAAGCACTTGCTCATCCCAACTGGAAGATGGGAAATAAAATAACAATTGATTCTGCTTCATTAATGAATAAAGGACTCGAGGTAATTGAAGCTCACTGGCTCTTTGGGTTTCCAAAAGAAAAAATTGAAGTTGTCATTCATCCACAGTCAATTATTCATTCAATGGTTGAATTTGCAGATGGTTCAATTAAAGCTCAGCTTGGTATCCCGGATATGAGGCTGCCAATTCAATATGCACTTTCTTTCCCGGAAAGATTAAAGAATGATTTTGCAAAAACTGATTTTAAAAAAATAAGAGAGCTTACTTTTTCAGAACCAGATTTGGATAAGTTCAAATGCCTGCAGCTTGCTTATGATACGCTTTCTGCTTCAGGAACTGCACCATGTGTTCTTAATGCAGCCAATGAGATTGCTGTCGAAAAATTTCTGAATGGTAATATAAGCTTCAATCATATTCCTTCAATTATTGATAGGGCTTTGAATAAAATTGAAAATCATAAATCTCCCGATCTTGAAACGATAATTGAGTGTGATAAAGCTACACGCAAGTTTGCAGATAGCCTCACTTAAGATAATTTTTCTTAAATTCTTTACGGCATTTAATTTGTTTTATTTTATATTTTTACACTCTGAATTTTTATAGGAGCATCTCTCTAAATGGAATATGTAATCTATTTTGCTATTACAATAGGTATTCTTGTTTTTGTTCATGAATTCGGTCATTTCGCTGCTGCAAAACTTTGCGGAATGAGAGCTGATGTTTTTGCAATTGGTTTTGGTAAACGTCTTTTCGGCTGGAATAAAATAAGTGGTTTTACTTTTGGAGAATTACCAAAAGATTTTGACGGACAGGGAAATACCGATTACAGGCTTTGCCTTTTACCTTTAGGCGGTTATGTAAAAATAGCTGGTATGGTTGATGAAAGTATGGATGTTAAATTTGCAGATAAGGAACCCCAACCATATGAATTCCGCGCTAAGCCAGTGTGGATGAAAGTAATTGTAATTACTGCAGGCGTTTTAATGAACCTTCTCCTTGCCTGGGCAATTTTCTGGGGCCGAAATTACTTCCAGGAAAAACCAATTACCAAAACAACCACAGTGGGTTATGTTATTCCCAACAGTGCTGCTGATTCAATAGGTTTTGTTTCAGGAGATGAAATACTTGCAGTTAATGGAAAACAAGTAAATAACTGGGAAGACCTGTTTGGGGAACTTCTTATAAATACTCTCGGCGAGGATCTTACTCTTAAAGTTGAACGTAATGATAAAATAGAATATCTCTCCTTCTCGCGGACAATGATTCCTGAAGAGACTTCTGAAAGGTTTCTTATACCCGAAGGATTAGGCAGACCAACAATTAATGAAGTGGTGAAAAACTCCCCGGCGGAAAAAGTGGGAATCATTGCAGGAGATGTTTTTCTACAATTAAATGATACATCAGTTTATACAAGTTCGCAGGTTACTAAAATAATACGGAACAGCAAAGAAAAACCTGTAGATATTCTTTTAACAAGGAATAGCGATACATTAAATGTTGCGGTTACTCCCGGTACTGATGGTATAATTGGGATATTGATTAGTAATCCATTTACCGGAAAAGTTGAATATGAAAGCTACGGTTTCTTTGAATCTTTCTATTATGGCTGGATTGATATTGTGGGAATAACCAAACTTACGTTCCGTATGCTTGGTAAAGTTATTGGTGGAGAGCTTGAGTTTGGAAAAGCTTTTGGAGGTCCGGTAAAGATCGCACAGTTCGCCGCACGCTCGGCTGATACAGGTCTTGTAAGTTTTCTTATCTTCCTTGCAATGTTAAGTCTTAGTTTAGCTATAATTAATATTCTTCCCTTCCCTGTTCTCGATGGAGGACACCTAATAATAATTTTAATAGAAGGAATAACTAAAAAAGAAATCCCGGTTAAAGTTAAAGTTGCAATACAGAATACTGGATTTGTTCTCCTTCTCCTTCTAATGGCTTTTATAATTTATAATGATATACTGACGCTTTGAATATTTTATCGTAGCACAGATTACTAATCTGTGCTGCGACTTATTTTAAAAACTTCTTCTTAAATCAACCCCACATATCCCTGTTTAACACCTCTGATAATAAATGGTAGGAGCTTTATCATCATATAAGTTAATTTTAAAAGGTGAAACCATAAAACAATAATTTTCTTTTAACAGCGATAAGATTATATTAACAATGTTTTATGTATCGAAAGGACAGGAGAAGGGCAGCTACTTAAATGAACAACTGCCTTTAACAGACAGAGTGGGAGAACAAAAACAAAAGATTGACAGAAATAAGCTCTATAAAATTTGCCAGGTAACCGGATGGTCTGCTTATGCAATTTTAAACTTAGTGGTTCTTGCGACCGTTGATACTCTAAGCTGGCAAAAAATTATAAGCACAATTCTTCTGTGTGCTGTCGGCTTATACTTTACACATCTTTACAGGGGAAAAATAAAAAAGAATAACTGGATTGAGCTTTCTTTAAGAAAATTAATACCGAGAATTTTTATTGCAAGCATAATTGTTGGGACTATTTTATTTTCCCTCATTTATGCGTCAAATCAGATTTTTGAGATATATGATCCTTCCAAATTCAAACCATCCTCTTTACTGATTGGAACTGTGAATCTGAGCAGCGTAATAATTTTTTGGTCCTTAATCTATTTTGCTTTTCATTATTTTGAAAATTATAAGAAAGCTGAAATAGAATCATTAATTTGGGAAAATGCAGTTAAGGAATTTGAGTTAAGAACTCTCCGCTCACAACTTAATCCTCATTTTATGTTCAATGCTCTTAACAGCATAAGAGCTTTGATAAAAGAAGATCCACAGAATGCACAAACTGCCGTTACAAAACTTTCCAACATTTTAAGGTATGCGTTAAAAATCGAAAGAGCAGAGTCTGTTCCTCTTGAAGAAGAGATACAAGCTGTTGAAGATTATCTCGCACTTGAAAAAATCCGTTTTGAAGAGAGATTAAAGTATGAAATAAAAGTTGATTCAAAATCGGGAAAAGTAGAAATTCCACCCATGATGGTTCAGACACTTGTTGAAAATGGGATTAAACATGGTATTACAAAAAGAACCGAAGGCGGAAAAATTAATATCGAAACAAGCTTAGATGATTCGAAACTTCATATAAAAATAAAAAACACCGGACAAATTGATCCTGATGCAATAAAAGTTTCCGCTGGCTTTGGGATAAGTAATACCAAACACAGGCTTAGTCTCATTTATGGAGAAAAAGCACAATTTCAAATTTCTAATCAAAATGAACACGAAGTTCTTGCTGAACTTATAATTCCAATCCCACCATTAGCGGGATAAATAGGAGGAATAAAGAATGAAAGCATTAATAGTTGATGATGAAAGACTCGCAAGAGTTGAATTAAAAAGACTGCTTCAGCCTTTCAAAGAAATAAATGTTGTTGGTGAAGCTGTAAATGTAGAAGATGCTCTTGAAAAAATAACTCAGCTTAATCCTGAGCTTGTTTTTCTCGACATCCAGATGCCGGGTAAAAGCGGTTTTGATTTGCTTGAGGAATTAGACAGCGTTCCGATTATCGTCTTTACAACGGCATATGATGAATATGCACTAAAAGCATTTGAATACAATGCTATGGATTATCTTCTAAAACCTATTGAACCCAAAAGGCTTGAAGATACTGTTAAAAAATTAATCGAAAAAAATAAAAAAGAAAGAATGCCCCAGATTGATAGTAATATTCTCACAGAAAAAGAGCAGGTATTTGTCAAAGATGGAGACAGATGCTGGTTTGTAAAGCTTGAGACAGTCCGGCTGTTTGAATCGGAAGGAAATTATGTACGTCTTTACTTTGATGAGAATAAGCCGCTGATCTTAAGAACCTTAAATTATCTCGATGAGAGATTAGACAGTAAATCATTCTTCCGTGCAAACAGGAAACATATTATTAATCTAAAATGGATTGATAGTATCGAAACCTGGCTTAATGGCGGGCTTTTTGTAAAGCTTAGAGGCGGGCATAAAATTGAAGTTTCACGAAGGCAGGCAATTAAGTTTAAGGACAGGTTGAGTCTTTAAAATTGTCATGCTGAATTGGTTCAGCATCTTCTAAAAAGACTCTGAAACAAGTTCAGGGTGACAATTTCTTCAATTAAACAGCTCCCATGCTATTCCAAATCTAATTCCTCTTTCTCTCATAGGATAATAGGGAACAATAAAATATTGCTCATCAAAAAGATTTTCCCATGAGAAATAAACTATTGCAGCCTGCTGAATTATTCCTGCAACAGTAAAATCAATCTGGTAAGCAGATTTAAAATTTTCTGATTCAAAATCATAATACTTAAGATCAAAACCGGTTTTTAAATCAAGGTTATGATTAAATAGAATATCCTTATAATAAATCCCTCCATTAACATACATTTTTATTTCTGAATCAGTTGGGTTTTGATTTTTCTGAAATGAGTTATAATTAAATTTTCCCTCCAAACCAATTTTCCAAAAATCAAAATTTATGCTTGCTACAAAACCGGAAAGATTACCCTGTAATGTTGGTAATAAAATGCTTGTAAAACTATTTTGTAATGGGATGAATACAGAATGATTAATCTCACTCCTATAAAATTTAACATCAGAAATGAATTTGTCATATTGAATCTTTGCACCAACCTCATAAACATTTATTCTCATATCGTTACTAAAATCAAACCTGCTTATTCCTCCGTACAAACTCAGGAAATTAAAAACTGTAACTGTAACATCTCCTCCAAAACCATGTAAAGAGTTATTAAGATTTGAATAGTTGGTTAGTTTATAAAAAAATGAAGGAATAAAAATGCTATCCAGCAAATACAATGAAAAAACCGGTGAGACTGATAAAACATTGTATTCAATCTTTTCTGTTTGAAAACCAGAAACAGTATCAATAAAATAATAGTTCAATTCTCTCTTCTCAAAAACTCCATTAAGTTCAATACTTAAAAATGTTGGGGAATAAGATTGTCTTAATAAAGCACCCCAAATATAATTTTTGATTTCATCCTTTGAAGGAATTCCTGAATACTTTTCTATTTCGGAATGATAGTAGAAGTTTAAATCAGTATAGAAGCTTCCAAATTTTCCAAGTGTTCTTATTTTAAATTTATCCCGGTTCACTTCTTGTCTTAAAGCTGGATTGACAACCGGAGCCTGTAAAGGATCATAAAGAACACTGTTTATATCATTTGTAATTTTAGAAATACTGTCTGCATCAACTCCGCCAAAAAATCCGAGTTCAGAACTTACTAAATAATAAGAGCCGATTAGATTTATTGAATTAGAGAGAAAATATTTCAGCTTTACATTTGCCTGCCAGATGCTGAAATCGCTGTTTGTATAAATACCATCAAAATTTCTGTTGGTAATATCAAAAGAAAGATTAAACTTATTAAGGAACGAAACATTAAAAATTCCATCTACGAATGCTTCACCTTCAGGACCTTCATAATATTTTATCCTTGTATAGGGGGCAGGTGTTATAAAATCTTTTTCTATAAAATTTACAGATGCTATATAACTATCAGCTCCATAAAGAAATCCTCTTGGTAAAGGAAGAATTTCAATTGAATCTATAAGCTCACTCTGGATAATATTAAGATCAAGTAAATTTGTATATCTGTTATTAAAACGAATCCCATCAGAAAAGAAACCTATCGCTCCAAAACTATTTCCATAAAGAACAAGTTTATTGGGTTGTCCAATCATCCCTTTATCTTTAAGAAAACTGAAGCCGGTAGGAGAGAATAAATTCCCGCTATACCTGTAATCAAGCATATCAATCGTTCTTCTGTTTACAAAAAAACTTCCATTATAAAATGGATTCTGATACAAAGGATAGAGAGTATCAACCTGTATAGAAAAAATTCCGGTGGTATCGGAAGAAAGAGTATCACGGGAAATTACAAATGAGGAATCGGTTAAGGTCTTAATTGTATCTGTGGTCCGCCTCTGGCTGAGTGTATCAATTTCCTGGGGAAAAAGGTCCGAACAACCAAAAAGAACCAAAAAAAGAAAAAATTTCATTCAACTGGTTTAAGATAATAGTCAAAATCAAAACCGAAAATATAGAATTCGATGATAAGCTACAAAGCGGATAGCAGGTTTATATAATAAAATCAGGTGTGAAATAGGTTTAAGGTAAGAAAAAAATTTTCATAGAAGGCTTAAAAATATTTTGTTTGTTTAAAATAATCTTTATTTTCCTTAAGGAATTTATTAACAAACTAAACAGAAGGGTAAATAAAATGGCAGACAACAAACCAATGACAAAATCCCAGATCGTTGACCACCTGGCAACAAAAACCGACGTTACAAAAAAAGTTGCTATCCAGTTTCTAGAAGAACTGAGCAAGCTTGCTTATAAAGAAGCAAAAAAATCCTTTACACTTCCGGGTATCGGAAAGCTTGTTGTTGTTAACCGTAAAGAAAGAATGGGAAGAAATCCTGCTACCGGCGAACAGATTTTAATTCCTGCAAGAAAAGCTTTAAAGTTCAGAATAGCTAAACATGCAAAGGATGCTGTTTTACAAAAATAAGTAGCAGAGCTTATTTCTTTCTTCTGATCGTTTTATGTTTCGCAAACAGACGGAGTTCTATCTCCGTCTTTTTTATTTACCCGCCTATAGTTATTTTCCCCAATCCTTATGAAACTTTTATACTCATATCTAAAGAATTACTGGAAGCTTGTGCTGCTTGCTCTTGTGCTTGCAGCAATAAACCAGATTTTTTCTCTGATGGATCCATACATCTTTGGAAAATTGATAGACAAATATGCAACTAAGTTTAACCAATATTCTTCAAATGATTTTATACAGGGGGTTGGGTTACTTCTTGGTGCAATGGTTGGTGTTGCTTTTGTTTCACGGGTTGCTAAAAATTTCCAGGATTATTATGTGAATGTTATTACGCAAAGACTCGGTGCTCAAATTTATTCAGATGGAATTATGCAATCGCTTAATCTTCCTTATCCCCTTTTTGAAGATCAAAGGAGCGGTGAAACACTTGGCAAGCTTCAGAAAGTAAGGACCGATACTGAAAGGCTGATTAGCACTTTTATAAATACATTGTTCACAACTCTTGTCGGGGTTGTATTTGTTTTCGTTTATTCTATAAATGTTCACTGGCTCATTGCACCTGTTTTCTTTGCTGCTATCCCGATACTTGGATTTATCAGTTCATTTTTAAGCAGAAAGATTAAGAAGATTCAAAAGGTTATTATAAAAGAAACAACTGCACTTGCAGGAACCACTACAGAATCCTTAAGGAATATCGAGCTTGTAAAAAGTCTTGGTCTCGGTAAACAGGAAATTAATAGACTAAATTCTACAACAGATAAAATTCTTGATTTAGAATTGAAAAAAGTCAGATATATCAGGAAACTCAGCTTTTTCCAGGGAACTTCGGTAAACTTTTTAAGAACAAGCATACTTTTCTTAATGCTTTACCTGATATTTGCCGGAGAAATTCAGTTGGGGCAGTTTATAACTTTGATGTTCTATTCATTCTTTATTTTTGGTCCGCTTCAAAGTTTGGGAGATATTATAAACATTTACCGTGAGGCAGAAGTATCTCTTGAGAATTTTGAAGATATTTTAAAACTTCCCAAAGAAACGAAACCTGTTAAACCCATTTACCTTGGAGATATTAATTCATTAAGATTTGAAAATGTCAGCTTTCAGCATCTCTCATCGAGAACAAAAGCTCTGCAGGAAATTTTCTTCGAAGTGAGTAAAGGTGAAACGATTGCTTTTGTAGGTCCTTCAGGTTCAGGTAAAACTACTCTTGTAAAACTTCTTGTAGGATTATATAAACCTCATGAAGGATCAATTTATTATAACAATAGCACTAATGATCAAATTGATTTTGATGAGCTCCGTAACCAGATTGGTTTTGTTACACAGGATACACAATTGTTTTCAGGGACAATAAGAGAGAATCTGCTTTTCGTTAACCCAACAGCAGCCGACAGTGAATGTAATGAAGTACTTGAAAAAGCTGCAGCTCAAACTTTAATGATAAGAGCTGATAAAGGACTTGATACCGTTATTGGAGAAGGTGGTGTAAAAGTATCAGGTGGAGAAAAACAGAGGCTCTCAATTGCAAGAGCTTTATTGAGAAGACCCAACCTGCTTGTTTTTGATGAGGCAACTTCCTCTCTCGATTCTTTAACTGAAGAGGATATAACAGAAACTATAAAAGAGATTTCCGCAAGTAAACATCTTATTACAATTCTTATTGCTCACAGGCTTTCTACTGTTATGCACGCAGACAGAATTTATGTGCTTGAAAAAGGAAAGATAATTGAATCCGGTTCTCACGATGAGCTTGTTGAATTAAAAGGATTATACTATGCAATGTGGAGGCAGCAGATTGGAGAGAGAGAAACGGTGCTTACAAATAATTTGGTTAATCAGCTTAATAGCAATTAATTATGAAATCTTTTTTGGCAGATAAATGAAAAAACTTCTTCTTGCATTTATAACCTTTGTAATACTTTCCTCAAGCTCACCATGCCAGGGAATAAATGAAATAATCCAACTAATTAATCTTACGGCAGGAGAGAAAAAAACTTTCTTAATCAGCGATCTTTTTTATACAGATAAAGAATATAGAGTTACTTTCAATCCAGATCTTTCTATTAAAGCTTTTTACGAAGCAGAAACAGGTGATCTTGAATTAACTTCTATGAAAGACACAGAAGGTTACGGTGTTATTCCTTTTCATTTTTATGATAAGATTTATCATTTACTTTACAAAACAACAGTACGGCAAATAAAAGGCTTCTCCTTCAAATCCTGGGAACCAGTTGAAAGAGTTTTTCTTTTTGGAAATTTCAATGGCTGGAATAGAAGCGAATTGCCTATGAATGATGAAGATAAAGATGGAACTTATACAATCGAAGTTCCGATTGATCCGGGAATATATCAGTATAAGTTTTTTGTAGATGGAAAAGAGGTGATTGATTCTCTTAATCCTGAAAAAGTGCCGAATGGTTTGGGAGATTGGAATTCTGTTGTTGAAGTTAAATCTCTCAATACAGGGAAAGCTTATCTGCATATTCTCGATTATTCTTACCAAATAACAAATACAATTCTTACTTTTTATTATGAGTCTGAATCAAAAGATAATATAGAAGTTATCGCTTTACTCGATAATGAGTTGATTCCGCAAAATGTAATTGGAATTAAAGACAAAAAAATATTTGTAGACCTTCCTTCTGAAAAATTAAAAGGAAATAAAACTTTAAGAGTTGCAGTCAACGAAAACGGGAGAACTTCAAACCTGCAAACAATAATGTTGAAAGATGGAAAACCGTTTGGGAATAGTGATTCAACCTGGTATGATGCAATAATCTATTCAATAATGATTGACCGCTTTTCAGATGGAGATTCAAGCAATAGCATTCCTGTTAAACATCCTGAACTACTTAAGCAGGCAAATTATTATGGCGGCGACCTCCAGGGAATAATTAATAAGCTTGAAGAGGATTATTTCAATTCTCTCGGAGTTAATACTCTCTGGATTTCTCCTGTTGCCGATAATACTCCAAATGCTTATAAAGAATATCCGCCGCCGCATCGTTATTATACAGGATATCATGGTTACTGGCCTGTTCATCCTACAAAAATTGAAGAGCATTTTGGTGATATGAACCTGATTAAAAAGATGATTAAGATTGCTCACAGTAAAGGAACAAAAGTCCTTCTTGATTTTGTTTCTCACCATGTTCATATCGAACATCCATTCTGGAAAGAACATCCTGAATGGTTTGGAACTCTTGATCTTCCAGACGGCAGAAAAAATTTACGACTCTGGGATGAGCACAGGCTTACAACATGGTTCGAACCGTATATGCCTTCATTTGATTTTGAAGGTTCAAAAGAAGCCCTTGAAGT
This sequence comes from Ignavibacteria bacterium RBG_16_34_14, assembly GCA_001802865.1. GTDB lineage: Bacteria > Bacteroidota > Ignavibacteria > Ignavibacteriales > Ignavibacteriaceae > RBG-16-34-14. Next base: position 2,625 of record MHAF01000103.1, on the reverse strand, counting down.
AATGACAGACAATGCTGTTTGGTGGCTCAAAGAAACAGGCATAGATGGTTTCCGCCACGATGCAGTAAAGCATGTTCCTAACGAATTCTGGAGACTACTGACAAAGAAAATAAAAAAAGAGCTGGAGATTCCACAAAAGAAAATTTACTACCAGATCGGGGAAACTTTTGGCAGCTATGAACTGATCAGCTCCTATGTTAACAACGGGCAGCTTAATGCTCAATTTAATTTTAATCTTTATGATATAGCAACTCCTGTGTTTACCCAGGAGAATTCATCGTTTGAAAATCTTGATAAGGAAATGCAAAAGACATTTGATATTTACGGTGTAAATCATCTTATGGGAAACATTATTGACAGCCATGATAAAGTAAGATTTATGGCTTATGCTGATAGTGATATTTCCCAGAATAATCCCAATGCTGATGAGATTGGGTGGACTAATCCTCCAAAGGTTGATCATCAATCAAGTTATGAGAAATTGAAATTGTGCTTTGCGTATCTGCTTACAATTCCAGGTTTGCCGGTAATTTATTACGGAGATGAAATTGGAATGACTGGTGCAGGAGACCCCGATAACAGGAGAATGATGAGGTTTGGTGATTCGGTTTCTAAGGAAGAACAAAAAGTTTTAGATGATGTAAAGAATATTATTAATGCAAGAAATTCTCATTCAGCATTACGTTATGGAGATTTTCAAGCTCTCTTGGTTGATAAGGAATGCTATGCGTACTTGAGATCTGATTTTAATGAAAGAATACTTGTAGTTTTGAATAAGAATAACAATGATGAAATGTTGGATATAATATTACCGGAAATTTATAACCTGAAAAAAGCAAAAGATATAATTAGTGGGAAAGAGTTTGAGATAAAGAATAATAGTCTACCAATTGATTTGAATGGAAGGGCATATCTTTTTTTTAATGTGGAGTAAGAAATTATTTCATATAAAAAATAACAAGATGCAAAAAATAATTTTACTTTTAATAACCGGAATTCTTTTATTTTCCTGCTTGGAAAAAAAAGATCATCAGCCCAATAGTGAACTGGAATTTAAAATGAATAGCATTGCCGAAGCTTATGTAAAGCTTGTTTTGAAAATAGGACAGCACGATGCTGATTTTGTTGATGCCTATTATGGTCCGGAAGAATGGAAACCGGCAGAATTAAAGCACGATGGAAACGATACCTTAATCCACAAACAGTTAAGTGAAGAAGCAAACAGACTTTTGAATGAACTAGAGAGCTTTTCAAATTATGAAGCAACTAAACTTGAAACTTTAAGATACCGCTATCTTTACAAACAGATACTTGCAGCAAAGACAAAGTTGTTTATGATCTCAGGAGGTAAACTAAGTTTTGATGAAGAATCAAAAGCACTTTATGATGCAATTTCTCCTTCCTACCCTGAAGATCATTATAGACAGATATTTAATAAGCTTGATATGCTGTTGCCTGGCAAAGGGGAAATTTCAAAAAGGGTGAATGATTTTAAGAATCAATTTATAATTCCTAAAGAGAAACTCGACATAGTTTTTACAACAGCAATTGAGGAATGCAGGAAAAGAACTCTACAGCACATTCCACTTCCGCCAAATGAAAGCTTTACTGTTGAGTATGTAATAAATAAACCCTGGGGTGGTTATAACTGGTATAAAGGAAATAGCTATAGTGTTATTCAGGTTAATACTGATTTACAGGTATTTATTGATCGGGCTGTTGATCTTTCAGCTCACGAAGGATATCCCGGCCATCATGTTTATAATGTCCTTCTTGAAAAAAATCTTTACAAGCAAAATGGCTGGGTTGAATTCTCCATCTATCCATTATTCAGTCCTCAATCTTTAATTGCCGAAGGAAGCGCAAACTACGGAATAGAAGTAGTTTTCCCTGGCGATTCAAGAATCAAATTTGAAAAAGAAGTTTTGTTTCCACTCGCAGGATTAGATCCTGATAAAGCAGATGAATATTATAAAATACTGTTTCTTCTTAATGAACTTGAATATGCCGGGAATGAAGCAGCAAGAAATTATATTGATGGGAAATGGAATAAAGAGGAAACAAAGAATTGGCTTATCAAATATTCTCTCATGACTCCAGAAAAAGCAGAAAAGAATATTCAATTTATAGAGAAGTACAGAAGTTATGTTATTAACTACAACCTTGGAAAAGATATTGTGAAGAGTTACGTTGAGAAGAATGGCGGAACCTCGGATAATCCGGATAAGAGGTGGGAGATATTTAAGGTTCTTTTATCAACCCCACAAACTCCTTCGGGATTGAAGTGAATATGGAAGTTTAAACTTACATTATTAAAATATGGCTAAAAAAATATCGGTTGATTCAACCATAAAATTCTTTATCTCTGTAATTGGGCTCTTTGTTATTGGTATTATACTGGTGGAGCTTAATCATATTTTTCTTTCGTTTGTTGTTGCTTACTTTCTTTTCTTTTTATTCTCTCCGCTCAATAATCTTCTTGAAAAAGATAAAGTACCGATGTTCTTTATAGTGATTATTGATTTAATCATTTTAATTATCATAATATGGGGAGTATCTCAATTCCTTATTGATTCTTTTTTAAGATTAGGAGAGGATGCACCGGTTTATGCAGAAAAGTTGAAT
>MHAF01000102.1 GCA_001802865.1 Ignavibacteria bacterium RBG_16_34_14 | reverse complement strand
TCACAGCCAGCTTTGCCTGCCGATAAAACAAAGACAAGAAAAGAAGTAAAGGTTTTGAAGAGATGTTTTTATAAATCAGGTATGGAAGAATATTGAGAATAATATTTGTATCCATTGTAATAATAATTGTGGATCAGGTTTCTAAATTTTTAATTAAAGGATTTTCGATTCCTTTCCTTAAAATAAATTATCAGGGGATGTATCAGGGTCAAAGAATTCCAATCATTGGAGATTTTTTCAGGCTAACTTTTATTGAGAATCCGGGGATGGCTTTTGGATTTGATCCCGGAACCAGTTTGAAGTTATGGATTTCACTTTTTTCTCTTTTTGCCAGTATTGGTCTGCTCATCTATCTTTATTTTATAAGGAATCAGAATTTTAGTCTCCGTCTTGCAATTGCATTTATACTCGGTGGTGCAGTCGGTAATCTTATTGATAGACTGCTTTATGGAATTTTATATGGATATGCACCTTTATTTTATGGTAAGGTAGTTGATTTTTTTGATTTTGATTTCTTCAATGTTTCCATCTTGGGAAGATATTATGACAGGTGGCCAATTTTTAATTTTGCCGATGCCGCTGTTTCAATCGGTGTATTTATACTTATATTTTTCTATAGGAAACATCAGAAAGAAACTGAAGAAGTTCCAGAAAGTGGATCTGGTTTACAAATTCAAAACTCTCCTTATGAAGCAGCAATAAATAATAATCCTGAAAATACAGCAGAAGAAAATAAAATTCCGGGAAATCCTGTGAAAGAAAATTCAGATGGCAATATTGATAAAGGAAAAGAAATACCGGATTGAAATTCCAGCCGGTAAAAAGAAGGAAAGAATAGATCTTTTCCTTGCCAGCCAGATTGAAAACGCTACCCGCTCAAAAATTCAAAAATTAATTGAAGCAAATCTTGTAACAGTTAATGGAAAAACTGTTAAGTCAAGCTACTTAGTTCAGCCAAATGATGTTATTGAAGCATCACATCCCATAACTCCGAGACCTGAAACAGCAGAACCGGAGGAGATTCCTCTTGAGATTATTTATGAAGATGAATTTCTTCTAGTTGTGAATAAACCTGCCGGTATGGTAGCTCATCCAGCTTATGCAAACTATACAGGAACTCTGGTAAATGCGCTTCTTCATCATACTAAAAGTTTAAGCGGTATCGTGGGAAGACCCGGAATAGTTCACAGGCTTGATAAAAATACAAGCGGACTGCTTGTAGTTGCTAAAGATGATTTTATACATGCTAAACTTGCAGAACAGTTTTCAAAACATTCTGCTGAAAGAGAATACAGGGCAATATGCTGGGGCGTATTTAAAGATAATAAGGGAGAGATTTCATCAAACATTGCAAGAAGCAAGAGTGACAGAAAAAAATTTGCTGTCAGCAAGAGTGAAGGGAAAGCTGCTGTTACTTTATATGAAGTGATTGAACAATTTGAGTTTGCAGCTTACATGAAATTAAATCTTAAAACAGGAAGAACGCACCAGATAAGAGTTCATCTTTCAAGCATTAACCATCCTGTTTTTGGAGATGAAACTTATGGAGGCAGAAAAATAGTTTACGGCAGTCAATTGCCTAAAATGAAAAACAGGATACAGAATCTTTTAGAGATAATGCCGAGACAAGCATTGCATGCAAAAACTTTAGGATTTATCCATCCGCATAAAAAGGAATTTATGAGATTTGATTCCGAGTTACCAGAGGATATGAAAGAGTTGTTGAAGAAACTAAAATAAATATTGATTTCTTAATCCGGATAAATTCTATGCTATGTATTTTATATATTTGTTCAATCGATAATTGAATTAACAATGCTTAAAATTTATAACACACTTTCAAAACAAAAAGAAGAATTTAAACCTATTAACCCACCCAATGTTAATATGTATGTTTGCGGACCGACTGTTTATGATTATTTCCATATCGGTAATGCTCGTTCATTTATTAGCTCTGATATTATCAGAAGATATCTTGAATACATGGGATATAAAGTTAAATTTGTAATGAACCTTACTGATGTTGATGATAAGATTATAAAAAAATCCAATGAAGAAAAGATTGATTCAAAAATTATTGCTGAAAAATATATTAATGCTTTCTTTGAAGATGTTGAAAAACTAAAAATGAAAAAAGCAGATATATATCCTAAAGCGACTGAACATATGGATGATATTATTGAAATGATAAAAGAACTGGAACAAAAAGGTTTTGCATATAATGTGGATGGAAATGTTTTTTATGACGTTGGAAAGTTCAAAGAATATGGGAAACTCAGCGGTAAAAAAATTGATGAGCTTGAATCAGGTTCAAGAGTTGAAGTAAATGTTGAAAAGAAAAATCCTCTGGATTTTGCTTTGTGGAAAAAAGCTAAAGAAGGTGAACCTTACTGGGAAAGTCCATGGGGAAATGGCCGACCAGGCTGGCACATAGAATGTTCTGCAATGAGCTGTAAACATCTGGGAGTCCCGCCAAATGGCGGGATTGATATTCATGCCGGAGGAAATGATTTAATTTTTCCGCATCACGAAAATGAAATAGCACAAAGTGAAGCTGCAAATGGAAAGAAGTTTGTTAATTATTGGATTCATTTTGGTTTTCTGAACTTGGATAATGAAAAGATGTCTAAGTCTCTTGGTAACTTTTTTACTGCAAGAGACGTTTTGAAAAAATATTCTGCAGAAGCAATCAGATTACTTTTTGCACAGACTAATTATGGTGGGCCTTTAAATTTCAGCGATGAACTTCTTTCTTCCGCAGAAAAAGGATTGGAGAAGATTAACAACCTTGCTCAGAAAATAGAAGATGAGATAAAAACGAATAGTAAAGAAAGTATTAACCCTGATTTTGATTTCCAAAAATATGAGAATGAATTTACAAGAGTAATGGATGATGACTTTAATACACCACAAGGTGTTGCAGTTATTTTTGATTTTGTAAAAGAAGTTAACCGGACAATTTCAGAGAATGAAAATATAAATGTTAAATTTTATAAAAATGCAAAATCTTTTCTTGAAAAAACTGCTGAAGGCATTTTGGGCATTTTAGATTTTGATAACCTTTCAAAAACTTCCGATGGAAAACTTGAAGGTGATTTAATAGAATTTCTTATTCAGCTTAGAACCGATGCAAAGAAAGAAAAAAACTATACTCTTGCTGATAAAATAAGAAGTGAGTTGAATAAACTAGGAGTTGTTCTGGAAGATTCGAAAGAAAAAACTACATATAAAATAACCCGCACAAAAAATCAGGCTGCTAATTGAAGAATGGTTCAGCGAAGCAGCTGAGAAGAATTAACCTTCAGCATAAAGAAATCAATTATACTCTCAGATACAGCAGAAGAGCTAAATATCTCAGGCTTCAAATTAATGGCAGCAATGAACTTGAGGTTATTTTACCATCAAGATATAAACATGAAAAGGTTGAAGATTTTATTCTTCAAAAGAAGGAATGGATTCTCAAACATCTTAAAGAGAAAATCACCAAATTTTATTTCCTTGGTGAAGAAATAAATGTTATAATTAATTATGATCTCTTCTTAAAAAAGCCTCAGATTAATTACTTCAATAAAAAATTAACAGTGAACATACCTTCAGGAATTAATTCTTTTACTCAGGATGATATTTATAGAATATGGCTTAAACATAAAGCTAAAATATATCTTCCGGGAAGAATTAAAGAACTATCTGAACAAACAAGTTTCAGTTATAATAAGATTACAATCCGCTCTCAAAAAACCCGATGGGGAAGCTGCTCAACAAGCGGAAAACTTTCGTTTAATTACAGGCTTATGAGATTCAGAAAAGAAATTATTGATTATGTTATTATTCATGAGTTATGTCATCTTAAAGAGATGAATCACTCAAAAAGATTCTGGAAATTTGTTGGAAAATTTTGCCATGATTATAGAAAACTAAAAACAGAATTAAGGAAAAATTAAATCGGGAAGCTGTCTCAAAAGCCTTAATTTGTCAACCTGAACTCGTTTCAGGTTCTGAATTTTGCCTAAAATCAAATCCAAAGATTCCGAAACAAGTTCGGAATGACAGTTTTGAGACAGCCTCAATTGGTTTTAAGAAATTTTTCATTAAAGATATTACCAACTCCAAGAATAAGATTTGGATCAAGAATCTTTTTAATGCCCGCCATTTTACTTATAACCTTTTCTCCAAACATATTAAGAAGATATTCTGTTTTCAATTTTCCGATTCCATGCTCTGCGGATACAGTACCTCCAAGTTCAACGGCTTTCCTGTAAATATTCCTATAAATAATTTCCCCCTTGTTATATTCTTCTTCATTATTCGGCAGCATATTCATATGAAGATGTGAATTACCGAAATGACCATAGGCGATATAGTTAAATTTATTTTTCTTCATTTCTTCTGTACAGAAGTAATAAAACTTCATAAAATTTTCATCAGGCACGGCAGAATCAGTTCCCAGCTTTTTAACATTATTTTGTGAAAGGTAATCAGCAACCTTAAGTGAAACATTATGTCTCAATCCCTGTATCTCCTCTTTTTCTTTTTCATTCATAGCAAACCAGGCATTCTCTTCGTCTCCTTTATTTTTATATACTAACTTCATCCAGCTATCGAATAGCTGTTCTTCATTATCTTTGTTAACTTCCTGCTCAAACCAAACTGCAGCTTTTGCATTTGATGGGATCTGTTTATAATCCTCTTTAATAAAATTTAGAGAATTTTCATCAAGAAATTCCAGTGCAAGAGCGTCAATCGTATTATTCGATTTATCAATCCTTGTTTGGTAAGATTTATTTCGTGCATCTGAAATAAATTGCAAAGCATCTCTTTCATCATCAAAAAAGATTATGCATGAAATTATTTTTTCCGGATGAGGTACAAGCTTGAGTTGAGCTTTTGTAATTATACCAAGGGTTCCTTCAGAGCCAACAAAAAGATCAATCGCATCCATATCCTTTTTACAATAATAACCAGCAGCATTTTTTGTAAGAGGCATGTTTATAATAGGAATTTGGAGTTTATATTCTTTCCCGTTTTCAGTTCTGATTGTGAGTTCATAACCTTCAGCTATAAATTTTCCACGTTCAAGTTTTAACTGATCGCCATCTGCTAAAACAATATCAAGTTTCTCAACATACACTCTTGTTGAGCCATATTTAAAAGTTTTTTCACCGGAAGCATTTGTAGATAAAGTGCCACCTATAAAACAATTTTTCTCGGTAGGATCAGGAGGATAGAGTAAATTGTATTCTCTTACTTTACTCTGGAATTCTCTAAGAATCACAGCAGGTTCAACTATCGCATATTTACTTTCAGGATTAATCTCCAGAATTTTATTCATCTTTTCTATTGAAATAACAATTCCACCTTGAGGAACACGAGCACCTGAGAGTCCTGTACCATTTCCGGCAATCGTTACTTTTTGTTTTTTGCTGTTTGATTCTTTAAGGATTTCAATTATTTCATTTTCATTGGAAGGTAAATAAACGGTATCGCAGTATCCCGTAAAGTTTGATGCATCAACGAGATAATTTTGAATTTCGTCAGGTGAGGTTTTAATTATCATGATTCTGAAAATTTCTAAGTGTTTGAAGATATTTTTTTTGTATTGAGATCGTAGGAATATTATTATCTCTCTCTCCAATTGCAGGCAAATATGAGTATTTAAAAAGAATATCTAAAGCATCAAACATATTTATTAATGGAAACGCAGTATCTCTTAAATGATGAATTAATTTTAAAGTTCTGAATCCATCAAACCAACGCAGCTTTTGAATCT
>MHAF01000101.1 GCA_001802865.1 Ignavibacteria bacterium RBG_16_34_14 | reverse complement strand
AACCAAGGTTGTGAGTTGTGTAATTTGCTTTTAAACTGCTTCTATAACCATAACGCATAAAAGCAGGATAATTTTTAACATCTTTTGAATTTGATGAACTGTTTCCACAAAAAAGATTTCTTTCCAGATCGCCATCACCTCTAGATTCCCCTGTAACAAGTGAAGTATTGAAATCAAAAGTCCACTCCCAGATTAAACCAAATCTTCAACAAGTTCTGAAAGAAAACCGACGGGACATAACCAGCTGCAAAATGATTTCCTGACAACAAGAGACATCAAAATAATTCCTAAGAAAATAAAAACTCCTGCCGGGTGTGCAGAATGAAGTGCACCGGTTGTTAAGAATAAATAGAAACTCATCATTGAACTTATTGGAAGGAAACCATCAACACCGGGAGGTCTATTGTAAAAATTTGTTGTTCCACCTGATTCTAAATATTTAGTGAACAGGAACATTTCAACACCAATCCACAGGCACAGCAGGGTAAAAGCAACCTGAACGTAAAACCTATACTTCTGTATCGGTTTTTCCTGCTTTTTAATTATTGACTTTTTTATTTTCATATTCGGATATATTATCTGATTTATCTTCAAAAAAATATTTCAGATAGCTGCAACCTTTCTTAAAGTTTTTTCTTTGAATGTATCAATCGTATCTTCATTAAGCATATTGTATGTTTGAGTTCTAAGTACTCCCCATTTATCATGTAAAGGACAAGGTTTTGTTGGATTGCAATTTGGAAATCCAAGCACACAATTGTTAAACATTGTTAAACCATCAATAGCTGCAACAATATCAATCAGCTTTATTTTTTTTGGATCTTGTGCGAGAGCAAATCCTCCTGCCTTCCCTTTTTTAGAAATAACAATTCCACTCACTGTAAGGCTTTGTAAAATTTTAGAGACAAACTCTTTGGGAATATTCAGATTCTTTGCAATGTCATCTGCAGATTCAATACCTCTCTCATTAGCAGCCAGATAAAGAACCGCCTGTAAACCATACTCACATTTTTTTGAAAAGATAACTGTCATTTCTATAATCAGATTTATTTGTCTGATTAAAGATAAGTTTAAAAAATCTACTTGTCAATATCTTTAGAAAAAAAATTTTTAATAATTGTTCATTATTCTCTAAAACAAGAAAATTGAATGCTAATTCTCACAACTGAAAAGAAATTTCATTAAAAATTGATGAAATTGTGAATAATTAATTGGTAAAGAATTTGTCATTTTTTAGGAACTAAACTAAATCGTGTAATTCTGGAGATTGTGCAGATTTTAATGATAGAAAGATTTTTACAGACTGTACTTACCTTAATATTTCCCCCGGTTATTTTATTAAATCAGAATAAAGTTCTAAGTATCTCTCGAAATCCGGTGACTGGTCATAGTATTTCACATTTTTATTTTTACCAGATTAAGCCAGAAAACAATTTTAATATGGTAAAGAAATCAGTCCTTATTAAATTATGATTTTTCAGAGGAGAGTTCATCTTTGCTTCATGCATGATGAACTTTCCAATTTTTTTTAATAATTTAGAATAAATATAATCCTTAATTAAAGGCTTAAAGGTTAAGTAATGACAAAAACAATAATGCTTTTTTTAATTCTGGTTCCTATATCTTATATAATAAGTCAAACAGAAACCTCAAAAAAACATTCCTATGTTGGTGTTCAGGTTTGTGCACCATGCCATAAAACTGAGAAGCAAGGATTGCAGCTCGACATTTGGCAAAAGAGCAAACATTCCCAGGCTTATAAAACTCTACAAACAGAAAAAGCAAATAATATCGCTAAAGAAAAAGGTTGTACAACTCCGGCAGCAGAAACTAAAGCTTGTTTGAAATGTCATGTTTCAGGTTATAATATTGAAGCAGCATTGCTTGGAGAAAAATTTAAGATGGAGGATGGTGTTCAGTGCGAAACATGTCACGGTCCCGGTTCTGATTATAAAACTTTAAAGATAATGAAGAGCCGTGAAGAATCTGTTGCAAACGGTTTGATCGTTCATGAAAATCATGAAGAGTTTTGCAAAACCTGCCATAACCCAGAAAGTCCGACTTTTGTTGAAAAAGATATAAATGAAATGTGGAATCAGATCAAACATCCCGTTCCTGAAAAGAAATAATTAAGATAACGTAAAGATGTAATATGAAATTTTTTATACTAACTTTACTTCTGCTGGCAGTTACGTTTACAGCCCACTCACAAAACATATCCGGCAGATTCTCCTCTTCCGTTTATACATTTGAAAGATTTGATTCAATTAATGTTTCCAAAACTTACGCAAGAGCTTATCAGCTTCTAAGTCTTAACATCAATAAAGATAAAGTTTCTTTAAGATCATATATGAATCTCGAAACAAATCTTACAAAAGAGCAGCAGGTAGATCATCCAAGATTAAGATTTTATAATCTCTATCTGGAAGCAAGAGATCTATTTGATATCGCTACAATAAAATTGGGAAGACAACCGCAATTTAACTCTGTGGTTGGAGGAGTATTTGATGGTGTCAATCTTGATCTTCATAAAGGTGATTACAAGCTTTCAGGTTTTTATGGTGCAAATATTCCTGCTTACCAGAAGCTGGAATTAATTAAGAACTGGGATGAAAATTATGTGGCGGGAGCGGCCCTAACTGCATACTTTCTTAACAATATTAGATTTGAAGCTAATTATGTTAAGAAAAATTTCAAAGAACAGGAGTACAATGCTGCAAGACTTGATGAAGATTTAAATCATATGCAAGTTCATATAAGAAATAAATCAAACCAGTATGAGTTTGTTTCAGGTGAGCTTTCTTATTCTCTTAAAAATATTGTTTCAATTGATACGAGGTATGATTACGACCTTAATGTTGAGCGGACATCCAAATTTGAAATTTCAGGAAGATATGAACAGATAGAAAACCTTGGAATAAATGTTTATTATAATTTCCGAGAGCCAAAGGTAAGATATAATTCAATCTTCTCTGTATTTGATTATGGTAATTCACAGGAGATTGAAGTTGGCGGCGATTACAGATTTACTCCACATTACACATTTATAGCAAAGTTTGCAAACGTTACTTACGAAACTGAAAACTCTCAAAGAATAACAGGCGGTTTTAATACAAGCTGGGGAAGCCTTATTTACAGGAAAAATCTTGGTTATGCGGGTGAGCTTGATGCAGTTTCACTCTACTCTGCTTATAGTTTTTTTGAAGGATTGATTACACCATCACTCGGAGTTTCTTATACAAGCTATAAACTTTCAAAAGATGATTTAGATAAAAATGATCTTATGTCAGTTCTTGCAGGGATTAATTATCGCCCTTTCAGATTTCTCTCCTTTGATCTTCAGGGACAATATATGAACAACAAGATTTACAAAGATGATTACAGGTTCTTTTTTAAGCTTAATTATTGGTTCAATGAAAACTTAAACCTAATGTGATATGAAATTAGCTTATTTATATTTTACAACTTTAACAGCAGCTATTGCTTTCCTTCTTTTATCTGCATTCAATATGAATGAAAAGATTATTAAAGAAGAAGGAAACAACCTGGTAATAAAATTTTCTCACTCGGTTCATAAAGACCTGACTGATTGTAAAACCTGTCATTCAGCAATAACAGCAAGTACATCTTTAAAGGATAGGCTCTTTCCAAATCATGATAATTGTGGTGAATGCCATGCAGTTGATGATGAGAGTGAATGTAAAACCTGTCATTACGAAGATAAGTATGAGCCGTTGATACAAACTGAATCCAATCTTCATTTCAATCATAAATTTCATATTGAAGATAAAGGATTGGAATGTGAATCCTGCCATAAAGGAATTTCAGAAGTAGATTATTCTATGTCCGCAGTTCAGCCGAAACCAATAATGGAAGACTGCTACGGCTGCCATAATAATATTACAGTAGCATCAAACGCATGCGAAGGTTGTCATATATCCAATGCCAATTTAATACCTCAGACGCATAAGAGCGTGTCCTTTATGCAGACACACAAATTTGATGCTCGTACATTTGATGCAAACTGTGTAATGTGCCATAATAATGTTTCCAACTCTTGTGAAGAATGCCATGAAGCCACAAATGTAATTACTGAAATGAACACACCTGATGACTTTTACCAGCCTTATGTTCCCCGGCAGTTCAGTGATGGACCAAAGAAACAACAGATTGCAAGAGTACATGAGTTTAATTACAGGTTTACGCATGGAATAGATTCAAAAGGAAAAACGTCCGAATGCCAATCCTGTCACGAAGTTGAAACTTTCTGTGGAAGCTGCCATCAATCTGAAGGCGGCGATTTTGCTCTCGGAGGAATTATTCCGGCTTCACATCTTAAAAGTGGATTTTTTACAATAGGGGTTGGTTCCGGAGGCGGTGAACATGCAATTCTTGCGAAGAGAGATATTGAAAGATGCGTTTCATGTCATGATGTTCAGGGTGCTGACCCAACATGCATTACTTGCCATCTTGATAGTGATGGAATTAAAGGTACTAATCCTAAAACTCACGCTTCAAACTTTATGCGTGATAATTTTGGAGACTGGCACAGCAGCCAGGGCTCTATATGTTATAATTGTCATACAAGCCAATCACCTTTATCACTTAGAGGGTTAGGATTCTGCGGGTATTGTCATGGTGCAGACATAAACTAAAGTTTGAAAATTATGGAAAATAAAATGAAATATTTTTTGTATCTGCCGGTTTTAATTCTTGGTTTATATCTTACAGGCTGCAGCGAACTTGAAACAAATATAGAACAAGTGGAATCTGTTAGTATACATAAGGAAGGAATACTAAATCCTTTATCTCACGATTTTCATGGTAATTTAATAAGAGATAATAATTGGGATACGAACCAGTGCCAGCAGTGTCACGGTAGCGATTTTGCCGGTGGTTTGGTTGATGTCTCCTGTTTGACCTGTCATAACCAAAATGCGGGTCCCGAAAACTGTTCAACTTGCCATGGCAGTGAAACAAGCCCGGCACCACCTGAAGATATTGATGGTAATACTTCTACATCATCTCCGCGGGTAGGCGCACATCAGATTCATCTTCGGGGAGGTTCATTAGGGAAGCGACTTTCCTGTTCGGATTGTCATAAGGTTCCTGCAAGCATTCATGCTGAAGGACATGTGGATACTGAACTTCCCGCAGAAGTATTAATAAATGGGTTTTTGGCAAACATTGTTACTAATGATCCATCAACTATGAGCTATAATCCCGGACTCCCACTCTTCGTTCCGGATCCTGCTTATAATCCGGATAATCATACATGCTCAAATACATATTGTCATGGTTATTTTAAGAATGGAAATTTAGATAACTCACCTGTATGGACAGACCCGAATACTGCAGCTTGCGGAACGTGTCACGGCGATCCATCGGCACCAACTCTTTTCGAAAAAGCTTTACCAAGAGGAGAACATATAAATGTACCTCCACCTCCTGTAGGTGAACCATGTTCAAATTGCCACGGAGGTATTGTTGATGAAAATATGAAAATAATTGATCCCTTAAGACATATTGATGGAAAACTCAATCTGTTCGGAGATGATATTAAATTTTAGATACTTAAAAACAAACAATAGGAGGTAAGGAGTATGAAAAAAATATTTATCCCCTTTTACCTGTTAATAGCTGCGCTGCTGTTGACAGGTTTATTAGGTTGTGAGGGACCAGCAGGTCCTCCCGGAGATACAACAATTGCCAACCTTGAAGGATTCAAAGAGGGAATTAAGTGTGGAGACTGCCACAATCCTGATACAGACACAGTAAACTATGTATGGGCAAAGAAGTATCAGTGGGAGAAATCAAAACATTTCTATGGCGGAACGTTCGCTGATCGCAATACTGCGCCATGCGCGGGCTGCCATACTACTGAAGGATTCATTCAGAGAGCCCGTGCAAATTTCCCTGCACAAGTTGCACCAACTGTTTGGAGTGTAGTGACAAAACAAACCAATCCAACCCCGGTTGGATGTTTTGCCTGCCATTCTCCGCACTCGAATGGTGACTTTAGACGTCGAACCGAAGCCAGTGTGGTTCTTTGGTCTCCTATGGAAGGAATTTCTGACCAAACCATAGATTTTGGCAAAGGAAATATTTGCCTGAACTGTCATCAACCCCGCTCGAGTTATACACCCAGGATGAAAACCTCTATGGGTGCAACGGATACACTCAAAATTACATCGAGCCGATGGTACCCACACTACGGCGTTCAGGGTTTGATGTTCCTTGGTTCCGGGAAAGGTGGAGGATTTGAGTTTCCGGGTAAGACATATGAGAATTCCTCGCACTCGTCCCAAACCGGGATCACACAGAATGGATGCCCCACCTGCCATATGGTGGATCCTACAGCCGGTTTAAATGGCGGTCACTCGAACTTAATCGGTTATCTGACGGCGTCAGGAACCGAAGCCTTCAACACAAACGGCTGCTTACAGGCTGGATGCCATACTGGCACTATGGACGTGGAGAAATACATTGGAGCCTCATCTTCACTTACAGGTGGTATGGGCGCTTACGAATATGTCCATGCATATCTGGACACCCTCGGGACTCTGCTTGCGGACAAGGGTATTCTAAATTCAAGCGGTCTTGTTAATGGTAACAACGGAACATCAAACGCCAGCAGTTCAAATCCACGTACGTTTGTCGGACCCGATGGGCTTCTCAAAGCCGGTGCGTTGTACAACTATTTCTTCATCGAGCACGATCTGAGCGGAGGCATTCATAATTCAAAGTATGCTATTCAACTGCTCAACAACTCAATTGAAGAAATGAGGAAGCCTTAGCATGCATCAGTCATGCTGAACTTGTTTCAGCATCTCTTACCAAAATTAAAAAGCCCGGCTTGTGCGGGCTTTTTTTATTTCTGCCATTGTCATTGCGATCCCGACTTTAGTCGGGAAAAGCAATCTCAAAGGTTAATTACAATTACATATTTTAGATATTATTTCACTTGATGACTCTTTCACAATGACGCTAAGTTTCAATTCCTCGATCGTGCTTCACCTACAGAAATAGTTTTACCTCTCAAATCCTTAGCCTTCAAGTTCTGTATAGCTTCCTGTGCCTCGGCGCTTGCAGGCATATCAATAAATCCGTAACCTTTAGAAAGGCTGCTTGGGTATTTAACTATCTTAACGCTTTTAACTTTACCAAACTGCGAAAAGAGTTTCATAAGATCCTCTTCTGTGGTATCCGGTGAGAGATTCCCGACATGTATATTCATCATAAACACTCCTTCCTTTTAATTTTTTCTGAAACGTAATTATTAAAACGAGAGCCACATTTACAAGGAAACTAAAACCAAGTTACAGTATAAAACTGGTAATAACTAATTTATATAAGAGGGATTTAAATTTTGTTTCTTCCCTATCGTTAAAATTTAAAAAGAGAATCCATTGGTGAAAAAAATATTTTTCTTAATTGCATTTACAACACCTCCGGAACGATAGTTAAAAAAAAGACTCCCCAACAGGGTATCTAAACATTCAAATAAAATGTCACTCTGAACAAAGTGAAGAGTCTGAATATAAAACAAGAGATTCTTCTTCCGCCAAAGCGGGATCAGAATGACTTTAACAACTTTTCTATGCTTCTGCTAAAACTTCCTTAATCGCACTCTGTTTTTTATTTGCTTCAACTACAGCTATTGCAGTCATGTTAATTATATCATCAACTGTAGCGCCGCGCTGAAGAACATGAACAGGCTTCTGCATTCCCATTAAAACGGGACCAATAACTGTTGCCTGTCCGATTCTTGCCATAAGCTTATAAGCAATATTACCTGAGTTTAGATCCGGAAAGACAAGAACATTTGCACCACCTTTTATGCTGCAGAAAGGATATTCCTTTTCGATAATCTCAGGAACTACAGCAGTATCAGCCTGCATCTCACCATCAATCATTAAATCAGGTCTCAGCTTCTTAACTAATTTTACAGCTTCTTTAACTTTAAGTGATTCAGGATAATTTGCACTTCCAAAGTTGCTGAATGAGAGCATTGCAACTTTTGGTACAACATCAAATTCCTGTACTGTATCTGCTGCTGAGACAGCAATTTCTGCAAGCACTTCAGCAGTCGGATTAACATTTACTGTTGCATCAGCAAAGAAATAAACTTCTTTTTTGGTTACAACAATGTATAAGCCCGATACAACTTTAAAACCTTCTTTTACTCCAATGCATTCAAGAGCAGGCCTTATTGTAGTTGGATAATGAGTCGTAAGTCCGCTTATAAGGGCATCAGAATCACCATTTTTAAGCATCATACATCCATAATAAATAGTTTCTCTCATAACTCTTTTTGCCCTGCTGAGAGTAATACCTTTTCTTTGCCGCTTCTTATAAAATTCAATAGCATAATGAACAGCTTCTTCACTCTTCAATGGATCTTTTATTTCGAATTCAGACTGATCATATCCAAGACTTTTTATCATCTTTTTAATGTTAGCTTCATTACCAAGCAGAACAGGGTAAGCTATGTTTTCACTTCTTACAACATGAGCGGCTCTTATAATTTTTTCCTCTTCACCTTCTGGAAAAACAACACGCTTTGGATTCTTCTGAGCTTTATGAATCATTACTCTTACAACTTCTTTTGAAAGACCAAGACGCTCTTTTAATTCTTCCCTGTAAGTGTTCCAATCTGTTATTTTTATTTTTGCCACACCTGTCTCGATTGCAGCTTTAGCAACAGCAGGAGCAACGTACCAGAGAACTCTCGGATCGAAAGGCTTAGGAATTATATATTCTCTTCCAAAAGAAAAATCTTTCCCGCCGTAAGCATTAATAACTATCTCAGGAATTTTTTCTTTAGCAAGAGTTGCAAGAGCTTTAACTGCAGCCATTTTCATTTCTTCATTTATTGCAGTTGCTCTTACATCAAGTGCACCGCGGAAGATGAAAGGGAATCCCAAAACATTATTAACCTGGTTTGGATAATCGCTTCTTCCTGTTGCCATTATTAAATCGGTTCTAACAGAAATTGCATCTTCATAAGTTATTTCAGGATCAGGATTAGCCATTGCAAATACAATTGGATTATCAGCCATTACTTTAATCATTTCTTTTGATACTACACCTCCGACAGATAATCCTACAAAAACATCTGCACCAGCAAATGCTTCTGTAAGTGATTTGTATTTTTTATCAGTAGCAAACTCCATCTTATATTTATTAAGATCTGTTCTATCTTTTGTAAGACATCCTTTTGAATCGAACATTGTAATATTTTCTCTTCTTGCACCTGCAGCAACATACATTTTACTGCAAGATATTGCTGAAGCTCCGGCTCCGTTTACAACAATTCTAACTTCAGAAAGTTTCTTGCCTGCAACTTCAACAGCATTTATTAAAGCTGCGCAGGAAATTATTGCAGTTCCATGCTGGTCATCGTGGAAAACAGGAATGTTCATTGTCTGCTTAAGAGTTTCTTCTATCTCAAAACATTCCGGTGCTTTTATGTCTTCAAGATTGATTCCGCCGAATGTCGGCTCTATAAGCTGAACAACTTTAATAACTTCTTTCGGATCTTTGCTTTTAATTTCAATATCAAATACATCTATATCAGCAAATCTTTTAAAGAGAATTCCTTTTCCTTCCATAACAGGTTTCCCTGCTGAGGGACCAATATCACCAAGCCCCAATACAGCAGTTCCATTTGAAACGACTGCAACGAGGTTTCCCTTTGCAGTATATTTATATACATCCTCTTCGTTCTTCTCAATCATTCTGCAAGGTTCTGCAACTCCTGGCGTATAAGCCAGCGACAAATCGCGAGAGGTTAAGCATGGTTTGGTTGGGACAACTTCTATCTTTCCCTTCCTTCCCATACTATGATATTCAAGTGCTTCTTCAAGATATTTTTGCATTTATTTTTTTTTACTCCTGAGCTATTCCGATAAGTCGGAACAGCTTAATTAAATTTATTTTTTACCTGAATGGTAAAGTATTTTTTTATTTATTAGAGAATCTGTGTGCCCTAGATTATTTCTCTGCTTTCTTTTTATTTCTCGAATATATTATCGAAAGTAATATTAATACTATCCCCAGAATTAAGAAAGATATTATTTTATAATCTGAACTCGAACTGCTAATGCCAAGTATAAACACATAAACTACCGTGAGCAGGAATGTAAGCAATGCCATCCAGCGATATTTCTTATTCTTAAGAAGTGTACTTAACACATAATAAATAATAGCCACAGCAAGCCAGGATAATCCAACAAATCCCGCCGGCAGAACATTATATAATGCATAAGGAATTATGAGAAGTGCAATTAAAAGATATGAGTTCCTCATATACTCAGTCTTCAATTCAAGCCTGTCTTTTTTCCAATTTATAATTCTTGCACTTAATAATGCAACAATTCCAAAACTCAAACTCATAGGGCCATTATCGCCGGCTATAAATAGAAATGTTACAAAAATTATGATGAAGATGATATAATTTGCCAGCACAATAATTTTCGATCTGAACCAAATTGCAGTTGATATAACTAATAAACTTTGCCAGCATAACCATGGAAAAAAGTAAGGTTTTTCGAAGTTTGCAATTATTGCTACACTAAATGCAACATATCCAAAAATTGCATAAATGAAAGTTGAATATTTACTTTTTTCTCTTACCCAGACAACAATTGATAAAGTAAGAAACAGAACCGCTGCGGCTAAATGATATAATCCAAAATGCGCAGGTGTTTCAATCATTGTTATTATGAAGAAAAGCCCATAACAACCCATACAATTCATTACAGTACTGGAAATAACATGAAAATTTTCCGAAATGTTTTTGCTTCTAAGAATATTACCGAAAGAAAATATCAGGGCATACAATAAAATAAAAGCCAGATTTATTTTTGGTTCAGCGAGCGTTTGAATTGGTTGTCTTATGATTGGATTATTAATAAACCAGTTAAAATGGGTAAGATAAGTTAGAAAAATGCAAAGCGATAAAAGGTTGTTCCATTCATACTTTAATTTGAAATAGACTGACATGATTGATAGAATAGTTAACGCAACGAAAAAGTAGTATGCATTATTCGCTATAACTGGTGTAGCATATCCAAGGAAAAAACTTAAACCTGTAAGGTAAATTGATTTTCTTTTTACAGATATAATAAAGCTGATTGCAGCAGCTACCATCAATAAGATTACTTCGAGCGTTATATCATGAACTACCGGCAGCAGGCTGAAAAAATGAAGACGCATCGTTGTAAAAAAAAGCAGAATTATTCCGCCCGCAGTTAGATAACCCGTAATGTGCTGGTATGTTTCTCTCCAGTAATATGCGAGTTCGAAGAGAACTCCAACAAGAAAATATCCTGTTATGCTCGGTAATCCTGCCGGTATGTTTTGAAAGGGGGACGTGAGCAAGAAAGCGATACCTACAATTAGTACCGTAATTCCAACTTTAGCAAACCAATTCTGACCTATTCGGAATTCTAACTCTTCTTCTCTATCGTACTCTTTATGGATTCCACCAGCTTCTCCGGGTTTTGATTCTTCTATTTTTCCAGATTTAATTTTTAAAAGATTTTCCAGTCGAGATAGCCGGTCCTCAAGATTTTTTATATAGTTTGCTGACTCGCTTTCATCAAACTTTTTGGGGGACGAATCCATTAATATTTACCTAAACAATTATTAAATTTCTTTTAGCAACTAAGGACTAATCCTTGCACTTCTTATTTTTTATCGAATTCTTAAATCGAATATAGTTCGTATTTAAAGCTTCTTCTTTAATTCAATATCTTTGATTTTTAAAAATAACGCAACAGCCAAAAATAAGAATACTACTGTTGCTATGGCAAATCCATTTCTTCTCGAATAAAATTCATCTACTTCTTTATCAGCCAGAGCAATGCCTTCCTTAATGATCTTTCCGCCTTCTTTTGTCTTCTCGTTAACTCTGTTCGCATCGAAAGTATGAACTAATGTTCGGGATTCAATCAACTTTTGTCTTCCCTCCTGCAATAAAAAACCAATATCTATGTCATTCATTCCTTTGATTTTTACATTTAACATCTTAGTATTTGCAGAATCATATAAATTAACTAAATCCTTAATATAGTAGCTGATATTTTTCGCTGTCTCGTACCCTTTATCTCCTTCTTCGTGACAAGTTATACAAAAAGATGTCTGTTTTGTACCTACGAAGTCATCCATAGCTTTCTGCACAGAATGGTAGCCGTGACATTGTTCACAACCGTGAAGTCCCAATTCCTCAAATTTTTTAGCCATCCTCGTCTGTCTGAATAATTCCAGATTGTTCAAATGACAACTACCGCAAAGATGAGTAACTGATGCAATACCAGGAGGAGTCGCACCATGATTACCATGGCAATCATTGCATGTAGGTGCACCTATATCCTTGAGTTCCAAAAGTGCTTTTCCGTGAACACTTAAAGAATAGATTTCGTACTGATCAGTGGGAATATCATAACCTCTCATATATATTGAATTACTATGGCATTTTCTGCAGGTTTGCGGAACATTAAGAGAATAAACTGTGGAACGGGGATCTTTCGACGAAATTATACCATGCGCCGTATGACAACTTGTGCAATCAGCTACTTTATTATCACCTTTCACAAGCAATTCCCCGTGTACACTTTGGTAATATTGTTTTACTTGGTCTGTTGAAATGCGGGGTTGGTAAGTTCTCATAAATTCAATATTAGAATGACATTTACCACAAAACTGCGGAATTTGCTCCTTTGAAGGAACTCCGATAAATCCTTTTTGCTTACTCATAGCTATCTCTTCATCTTCAACTTTTGAATCCCCCCCATGACACCCTGCACAAGATAAACCTTCCTGCATGTGAATATCATATTCAAGAAAGCCTTTAGGCAATATTTCAATTTCTTTATGACAAGTATAACACTGATCATTTTCCATTGTATGAGACGTTTGCTGTGCTAACAAGGTTTGTGAGTTTATCATTAAGTAAATAATCACAAGGGTTAGATTAAATGTTGATGTATCAAAATTAAACTTAGACATCAATAACCTCACTTCTTTTGGTTAACCGATTTTAAATATTTATATAAATTCTGCATTTGTTTTGCTGTCAACTGTGGCCATTCCTCATTTTGCGCTAAAAGTAAATCTTCCATTTGTGGGGCATGATTCCACATTAATTGTGTAAGCTTTATGGGATTGCCAAACCGCTTCATTTTTCTTAAATCAGGACCAATACCTTTTCCACCTTCTTCGTGACAACTTGCACATCCTTTGTCTATAAAAACACTTTCACCTTCAATTAAATTTCCGGGCTCGTCTTCAAAACCAAGAAAGTAAAGATATGCAATTAGATCTGCCATTTCATTCCCCTGAAACTGCGGCCATTTAAGTGATTGCTTTTTCATATATTCAATCATATCAGGGCTATGATTCCACATTATACCAGCTATTTCCGTTACGCTCATTTTAAGATTTATTTCTGAAAGACTGGGGCCTAACTTTCTATTTTCACCACTGACTGAATGACATTTTTGACAATTTTTATTTTGAAAAACTTGTTTACCTTTAACAGGATTACCAGGGGACATTCTAATTTCTGTATTCCCCTGAGTAGCTTGTTGTATATATGCAGAAATATCCACAATATCCTGACCTATCAGGGTTGGATATTTTAAGTTATATTTTTTTATTTCCTCTTGCATTGCTGGTCCGTGATTCCACATGGCTTGGACGATATAAAGAGGTGAAGCAAATTGTTGCATTTTATTAAAATCAGGACCAACTATTCCACCTTTACCTGATATATTATGGCAATTTAAACAGCCTTTGCTATCTAATAACTTTTTCCCATTAGCTACACTGCCTGGTTCACCTAAGTAGCGAAGGTAATATAAAAAGCCAATTAGATTAAGCATTTCGTCCTGGGTAAAATTAGGTCTGGGAATTTTTTTTTCTCTGTACTTTCTATCCATTTCCGGAATATGGTTCCAAATAATACTGGCAAGTTGTAAAAAGCTGCCATAATACTGGTTACGCCCCAAATCTGGTCCAACTGTTCCGCCGTAGCCACTTACAGAGTGACAATAAATGCATCCTTTTTCTTCAAAAACTATTCGTCCATCAAGAGGATTAGACGGCAGGGTAATTTCTTGTGCAAAGTGACAAGCAGAAAATAATAGAAGTAAAACTATAATATTAATTATACAACGCATTTTCATCCCTCCAACGAGGTTTTTGAGTTACTTTTATAGTCCTTTTGTAATCCTACAAACACATAAGTAAGTATACTCGCTATAGTAAAAAAAACAGGAATTGCAATTATACTAATTCCAATAGAAACTCCCGGAGCATCGCGAAGTTCGACAGAAATAGATATAAGATTTAATATCCATATAGCTATTCCTATTACAAAAATCCACATAACAATAAGACTAATAAGTTGGGCGATATAAATTAAATTTTTTTGCATGAAGTATATTATTTTATTTATAATACTTTAAGATAAAATATTAGAACTTTAATAAACTTATTTTGTAATTATCTCACCACCAGGTAAATAACTTTTTACCCGTTTTTCTACCTCTTTAACACTTTCTTTTCTGCCTTCTTCTGTTTCCCAAATTGAAATTAGAGGGAAGAACTTGGAAAAAAGAACAAATCCAAGTACAAATGCCGAAATCCCTCCTATAAAAAGTGCCCATTCTACAATAGAAGGAACATACATTCCAACAGTAAGTTCCATACGTGGATTTGCCAGAGATGGAACCACAATGTTCAGCCGCTCCAACCACATTCCAATTACTACTGCTATAGATGCGATAAGTACCCCCGTTATAGTTTTAAATCTTTTAAATCCAAGAATAATTACCGGTATTAAAAAATTACATATCACCATCATCCAGAAAAAGATTGCATATGGACCGGTAAACTTGTAGAGGATTATATGCATTTCGTGAGGTTCTGCTGCAAAAATTCCTGTAAGGTACTCTGAAAAAGTAAAATAAAACCAAAGTAAAGACATTATCAGAAGAAGAGTACCGAGATATTGGAAATGAACTTTCTTTAGGTAATCTTCCAGATGAAATACTTTGCGAAAAACAATCATCACTATTAATAAAGCAGCAATACCTGAAAAAATTGCTCCAACGACAAAATAGGGACCAAAGATGGTACTATGCCACCCAGGTTGAAGTGTCATTGAGAATATGTATGAAATTACTGTATGCACAGATATTGCTATTGGAATCACCATAACCATCAATATATTGATTGCTCGATTCAACACTTTCTTTTGGTGTTCTGTTCCCTGCCAGCCCCAGGAGGCGAATTTGTAAAACCAAGTAAATTTACCTCCTTTATCTCGCAGCTTAGCTATATCGGGAATCATTGGTAAATAGAGGTAAACAGTGCTTGCAGTAAAATATGCGGTAATACTAGTAACATCCCAAAGTAATGGTGATTGCAAACGACCAACTGTAAAAATATTTAGAACCCTATCCGGTCGACCTAAATCAAGAATAGGATGAAGTCCACCGATGGCAAGAACGATTGCTGTGATGACTTCTGCCATTCTTGTTATTGGCCTTCGCCATTCAGCTTTCGATAGACGTAAAATCGCAGAAATTAATGTACCTGCATGACTAATGCCTATGAAAAAGACAAAATTTACTATGTAAAATCCCCAGGATACCGGTTGGTTCATTCCTGTAACACCTAATCCAAACCAAACCTGGGTTATATACATAAAAAGTGCCCACAGAAAAAGCAGAAGGAATATACCAACAGTGATATAAAACCCTTTTCCTGTTTCATAAATGGGTTTATATAATGTGGCATCTATTTCATTTCTATAATCAATTTTTTTTGACATTCTTATTCTCTTTTTGAAAGGTAAACCACTTTAGGTTCTGTACCTAAATTTTCCATTTCTCTTTTTGCCCGTGAACTTTTTGCAAGATTATAGACCTTACTTTCTTTATTTTCCAGATCGCCAAAATAAATTGCATCTGCCGGGCAACTCTCTGCACAGGCAGGCATATAATCACCATCTTGAATATCCCTTCCCTCTAAATCAACCTCCTCCTTAACTTTTATTAATCGATGTGCACAAAATGAGCACTTTTCAACAACTCCTTTAGTACGAACCGACACATCAGGATTAAAACATTTCCTGAATTCAACAGGCCATTCAGGTTCATACCAGTTGAAAACTTTAACTGTGTAGGGGCATGCTACCATACAATAACGGCATCCAATGCATCGATGATAAATCTGACCTACCAATCCCTCGTCGTTTTTATAAGTAGCATGAACCGGGCAAACTTTAGTACAGGGAGGGTTTTCACAATGGAAGCAAGGTTTTGGAAATCTTTTAATTTTTATATTTGGAAATTCGCCTTCATAAACAGATACCATCTCTATCCAAAACATTACTCTTCCGCTGTTTGCTTCCTCAGGATCGACAATGGCAATGTTATTTTCTATTTTGCAAGCTGCAATACAATCGCCACAACCAGTGCATTTGTCCAGATCAATTACCATTGCCCATTTAGACATTTGTAAAACTCCTTTTGCCTATTTCGCTTTAGAAATTTTTACTTTTGTTGATTGTGTTGCCGGTATTCCATTAATTGTATCGTATAGATTTTTCATTATAGAATTTGGATTAACTCCATAATCCTTAGCATATCTGCCATATGAAGTATGTCCTAAACCAAAAGGAACCGCCGCAACAGACGGCATAACACCAGGATGTATTTTTGCCTTCGCTTTAATACTTCCGTTCACAGATTCTATCCATACCCAATCATCATCTGAAATTCCATATGCTGATGCAGTTTCAGGATTTAACTCTACCCAGGAAGTCCAATAGTGTCGGGTAAGGAATCCAAACATCTCCTGCATCAACGGTAAATTTGAAGCATGCCCATCCCGATTTGTAATTGGCTGGAATGTTGTTAGGTAAATGGGCATTCCGTCATCGTAAGGAATAGGTTCATGGTGTGGTAAGAAAATAACATCTCCTCTTGTTTTTATGTTTAACCGACCAAGAACAAACTCAATATCATGAGTTGAATTATCTATACCTTTCTTTTTTACAATATCATCAATTCTGTTTTTCAGTACCTGTGAATAGAATTCAAATTTTCTTGTTGGTGTATTAAATATTTCACTAAATCCTTTTTTCTTTCTAATTGGATTCCACCATCCTCCTCTTTCCAGCAGTAAATTCCAGAATTCATCAAATGAATCATAGGTTCCGATATGCCAACCCCGCTGATTCAAAAACTCCAGCCACGAACCCTTTAAACCTTCTGTAACAATTGCACCTTCACCTGAATTGTAAACACCTTCCACTCGATATTTAATTTCACTTACATAATCTTCGAAAGGAAATGGTTTAGTATTATTTCCATAAGCTTTATTGCCTAGCTCAATAAGAATATCGGCTGAACTGCGTGTGTCATAAATTGGTTCTATAACCGGTTGCTGTATACCAATATGTGAAAAGCCGACTGACGGAACATTTGAAATAATATTCCATTGTTCCAGAAAAGTATGATCGGGTAGAATAATGTTAGCGTATTCATTAGTTTCATTAATAAAGGAATCGAAACTAACAACTAATGGAATTTTTTTAAGTGCTTCAATAAATTCATGATGATTTAAGGTTTGAAATAATGGATTGCCTTTATAAATAAATAGCACGGATATAGGATAAGGCTTTTCTGCAAGAATATTCTGGATTAAAGTTTGGATGGAAAAGTCAGCAAAAGGAAATGCCATATCAAGAGAATTACCAAATGGGTTTTGTTCAATTCCCTGTTTGGCAATATCATCCAGTTCAAAGTGAGGTAAATTTTTCAGTGGTGTCTCATCAACGTAGAAAATACCTCCATCTTTCTCAAAATTTCCAAGAAGAGCATTCAAGCTGTGAACTGCCATCTGAGAAAATGTTCCGTTTGTGTTATTTGAAGATCCATCACCTCCTAATACTAATGATGGATGATTATTTCCCAGCTCTCTAGCTAATTCAAGTATTGTTTCACTCTGAACACCTGTTATTTGGAAAACGCGCTCAGGATAATAATTCGCAAGAACATTATTTTTATAACCGAGGTGCATGATCCCGTTTTTATCTACCCAATCCTCATATCCAGACGTATGAGATTTTATGAAATTTGCATCAATTAATTTTTCTTTGATAAGAACAAATGCAATACCTAATGCCAGCGCTCCATAAGTTCCTGGTGTTATTGGAATCCAACGATCTGCGTTAGCTGAAGTTAAACTCATCCTTGAATCTATATGAACAAAACGAGTTCGTCCTTCACCGGTAGACCCACGGAGATAGCTGTATAACTTTGTATAATACACTGGGGAGTAGCTTTCCTCTAAATAATTAATCCCAAAGCTCAATACGTATTTTGCGTTCAGAAAATCATACGAGGGAATCTTTGAATTCCCCTGAAGTAAATGATAGGGAACTGCATCATTTTTTATGGAAGGAAACTGGAAATAGTTAGGTGAACCATATGCCTTCATAAATCGCTCTATATGGTCTTTCATCAATCCATGTTGATTACTTCCATCGAGGAAAACAACTTGGTGTGGTCTGCCTTCATTCCTTAGTTCAATTATTTTTTTTGAAATAATATTTAATGCTTCATCCCAATTTAGCGATTCCCATTTACCTCCTCCGGGAAGTCCAATTTTTTTGAGGGGGGATTTAACACGATCAGGATTAAATAACAGTTCCAATGCACTATGCCCCAACGGACACATCCCTCCCTGGTTAACCGGATAAATGGGATTGCCCTTAATGTATACTGGAATCCCATCTATCAATCTTACTTTAATGCCACAACCTCCAGGGCATAGAGCGCAGATTGTATTTTTCCAAGATTCAATTCCCGCTCCGTTTTTAGCTATTTCAATTATTTTATCGGGAACGTCTATAAATTGATTACAACCAAAACTTCCAAGGGCAATTGCACCAGAAGCACCTCCAAGTAGTTTTAAAAATTCTCTCCTTTTAATTTCCACTTAATTATTTCCTTAAACTATATTCGTCATTATTAAAAATGACATGCCAAACAATCATTTGTGATTTTAAGTTGTTTATGACAATCTATACAATTTCCCATAGAAGGAATTAAGAATGGGTATTGAGCTGGAGCTGTTAATTCACTTACATTACCGTGGCAATTTGAGCAATTCAACTCACCAATGACAACGTGTCTTCGATGGGAGAAATAGACGTGATCAGGCACACTATAAATTTGCTTCCAGGGGATATTTTGTTTTTGTTCTATGAATTCTATTAATTTTTTTTCTTCTGGAGATTTTGAAATTGGTTCATCACCATGACAATCCTCGCATAGGTCAATATTTGGTATCGATGCCCGTGTCATACTTTCTGCATACTTATGACAATCAATACATTCTAAACCTGCTTCTTCGATATGGACTTTATGATTATAGGAAATGGGTTGGATTATTGGACTTTGTCCGGCAAACAATACCCAAAGAGCAAATATAAAAACTATTGCAATTATCGGAATGAGAACATTTACTACATTAAGTTTCATACAAGAGTTTATAATCCTAAATATGTCAGTATTGTCATTAAAACTATAAATGCTACAATTAAAATTCCGATTAAGGTCAACGGTTGAATTTTTGCTTTAGCTCTCTCCTTGAATTTTATAAAGGGTACTAGCATCCATATTAAACCTGCAATGAAGAATATAAAAATACCCAACACCTCACCTTCAATAAAAAGAATATGTGATGGAATATACTTCAGAGTTTGAAACATGAACATGAAATACCATTCTGGTTTTATACCTTGAGGTGCAGGTGTGAAAGGATCTGCTTTTAATCCCAAATCCCAGGGGAAGAAGAGAGCTAAAAAAATTAATATATTAAAGACAATTAGCCAAAGAAGTGCATCTCTTAATGCGAAGTTTGGGAAAAAAGGAATAAATTTTTTCTTTTCTTCAGATAGTTTTTGAAAATGTTCCGGTTCGTGCATTCCCTGCCTTTGAACGAATAATAAATGTATTATCAAGAAGACGTTAAAGATTAATGGTAGAACAGCAACGTGAATTCCGAAAAATCTTGTGAGCGTTGCACCGGTAACATCTTCACTGCCCCTAAGTATTTCTCTTAAATCTTCCCCAATAAAAGGCAAGACTCCAACTATATCAGTACCAACTTTTGTAGCAAAGAAAGCAAGTTCATTCCAAGGTAACAGATAACCGCTAAATCCAAATGCCATAGCCAAGAGTAGAAGAATGAACCCGGTTACCCATGTGAGCTCTCTTGGTTTTTTGAATGCTTTCGTAAAAAAAGCACTGAACATATGTACAAAGGCAAAAAATATCATCAAGTTTGCCGACCAACTGTGTACATTCCTGATCAACCAGCCAAATCTTACTTCGGTAACAATAAATCTTACACTCTCATAAGCACTATCTTCACCAGGCTTATAATATATTAAAAGCATAATACCAGTAAGAACTTGAACACAGAAAAGAAATAATGTAATACCACCCATATAGTACCAGAAAGAGTGCTTATGTGTTGGTACTTTTTTATGATAGAGTAAGTTTCGAACCGGATTTAAGTTGTAGCGCTCATCTAGCCAGGATTCAATTTTGGAAAAAGAATTTTTTAGCATAATTAACCTGTTTCCGTTGTAATGATTATTTCATCCTGAACAACTTTTACCGAATATTCATCAAGTGGTCTGGGTGGAGGACCAGAAACGTTTCTGCCTTTCAAATCATAGATTCCATTATGACAGGCACAGGTAATCTGTTTAGTATCGGTTCTATATTGAACAATACAATCAAGATGAGTACATGTAGCGGAAAAAGCTCGGAATTCGTTATTCTCAATTTTTATTAAGATAACAGGTTTTCTGCCGAATTTTATAATCTTTGAACTGTTTGCCGGAAATTCAGATGCAATTCCTGCTTTAACTGAGTTAACCGTTCCTTCGGCTGATTTAGGTGGTTTTAAGAAAGAAAAAGCTGGATAAACAATTGCAACTAATCCACCTAATCCACCGAGACTAAGGAGAGCATCAATAAATTTTCTTCTGTTTATTGGCATTTTATTCCTCGCTGTTATCCTACTATTTTTTAAGGATAGAAAATTACATTGTGTTTTGTGAAATGAAGCATCTGTTAAATACTTGATAACTTCTTATTTAGGTTTGTCGTGTTTAATCTTTGCCCACATCTCTTTAAAATTAAATTCTTTGTAGAAGGGGCTTTTTTCGTTATGGCATTTTTTGCAAAGTTCTTCTGGTTTTTCGTACAATATTAATCCCTTCTCAACTGCCAGTTTTCTGTCTTCCATTATTTTTTTCGATTTATATTCAGAACCAGGTCCGTGACAGGTTTCGCATTGAACACCGTCTTCGATAGAGAATTTTCCCCCGAACAGAGATTTATCTACATCATAACCGAATGTATGACATTTTAAACATTCCTTTGTTTCAACTGCTTTGGTTTTAAAACCTTTGTCTTTTGCTACCTTATCGGCTTTTTCAGTCATTAAAGTTTTATATGCCTGGGAATGTTTACTTGACTCCCAGATTTTTAACTGCTGTCCAACATCTTCCTTTTTATGACACATACCACATGTTTTTGTACCTACGTAACTAGGTTTTGGTGGAAAATATGAGTTTATTATGGTGAATCCTAAAAATGCTGTTGAAAAAGTTAGGATAGCTACTAAGGACATTACTTTAAACATAATACCTCCACGTTCTTTGTAATTAATGGAATAATAACATTTAAATTTTTGAAATTCACGTATGTCAAATTTAAAAAAATATATTTGAAACTATTTAAAGCTTCTAAAATATTATTCGACATCCAAACTTCTTTTGCACATTTTATCAAAGGTTTCTTCGACCAGATTTTGTAAGTGAGGCTGTTAAAATCTGTTTAAGATACTCTTTATGAATTGGTTTTTCACATAAATGATAAATACTTTCTTCATATAATTTACCACCAGAAGTTTTATCTATTTCCGAACTTATAACAATCAATGGTACTTTGGGTCTGATTTTTTTTATAACCTTAACCCATTTCAAACATTCTGATAAACTTCTTGAACAATCACAAATTGCTAACTCATAATCATTTTCCTGCATTTCCAAGATAAAACTAGCAAAATCAGGTTTTTCAACTAATTTGGTTTGCAACTCGCTTGTCGCTGAAGTAAATAAGGAGATAATTTCTTTATCCTGTGTTAATAATATTGCAGACGTATTTTCAATCATTATCGTCTTAGTTTTAAACTTGTTATTTTATGAAGTAGATTTTTCACAAAATAAATTTCCGTAGTAGTAAATTGAAAGTTAAAATCATATCAATTACTTCTTGCTTCATCCCACGGAGGTAGAATTTTAAATAATATGAATAAAATGAGTATTGGCAAAAGAAGTAACCCAAGGGACATAAGTAATCCCTCGAATCCAAAAAATGTCATTTTATAAGCTGTCAATCCTCTAAAACTTTTTGAAAACAATTGACCGCCTATAACAACATTCCACCGGGTTGAAAAAATGCCAATCTGTACAAGTATGGCAGAGACAAAGTAGATAGATTTTCTTAATTCATTTGGTACCTGAAAGAACTTAACTGCTGCTATTGACCCTAATGGTATAATCATTCCCATTAAAAGTTGAATAACTACAAGACTAACAAATAATCTTCCTGAAACCAGTTCAGCTAGAATTTTTATGGATTCTTCTGCTTCATAAGTGCGATGAATAAAATCTAATATTTCGAGTGAGAAATCAATAATCATTATATAGAATAGATAGCTGGCTAACTTATCAAGACATTTCATATCTATTTCTTTAGACCTTAATGGAGTAATGACCATGTAGATTAATAAAATTAACGCAATACCGGACACGATTGCTGAAAAGAGAAATACTATTGGCATTAAAACACTAGACCACCAGGGATTTGCCTTAATCGAACCAAAAATAAATCCTACATAACCATGCAATAGAAATGCAGAAGGTATTCCGATGATAGTTACCATTTGAACTGATTTCTTATCGAATTTTAGAGCACGCTCAGAAATATCTTTTGAGAATAAAGAAATTATTTTGTGAAGCCATTTCCTAATTCCTTTTTCATTACTTGTCCAAACAATTAAATCTCTTCTATAGTCAAACCAGATTTCCAATAAGAGTACCGCCATTAAATACCAGGCATATACAAATCCAAACATAGCCATTGCTGAGCTAGTATTAGGTGTAAGAAAAATTTCATATGATTTTTCCGGATGCCCAAGATGCGCTAATAACGGTAGAGGAGCAACAAATAGAAAAGCAAGTGCTGTTAGTAATGACATTCTGTAAGTAGGCTGTAGTTCCTTAACGTTAAATACTTTAACCAATGAAGCTAAAATAAAAGCACCGGCAACTAATCCCGTAATGTAAGGATAAATAACAACCAGAAGACCCCAATGTAATTCAATCTCATTTGGATATATATAACCGGATATTTCTTTCGTTAAAGAAACCAGATGATTTACAATTTCTTCCATTTATCTTACCTCCATATCCATGTTCGCATAGAACACTTTTGGTTCTGTATTAAGAGCAGGTTTTAGTACTCCTAAAACATGCTGACGCATAAATCTAACAAGCGGACTTGGCTTCTTCTTTATTTCACCAAAGATGCGTGCCTGTGTAGGACAGACTTCAACACAAGCAGGAGATAATTCTTTAGTAATTCTGTGATAACAAAATGTACATTTTTCTGCTGTTCGCGTTTCAGGATCAAGAAATCTCGCTCCATAAGGACATGCCTGAATACAGTATCTGCATCCGATACAATACTTGGAGTCTACTAATATTACGCCATCGTCTGTTTTGAAAGTCGCTCCAACAGGACATACTTGCACACATGGTGGATTATCGCAGTGGTTACAGAGTTTTGGAACGAAAAAGCTTCTGATTATATTTCCTTCATCATTAATACTCGGTTTAAATCCATCTATTGCGCCATTTGGACTATCAACAAGAGTTTCTCTATTGTCATAAATACGATATCTTTCCACCCACGTTCTGAAGAAAAACGGATCCCTTGGCACACCATTTTCTTCTTTGCATGCATTCACACAGCGACCACATCCGATACATTTATCAATATCAATACCCATACCCCATAAATGTTCTTTCGGATCGTAACCAAGTGATAATATTAAATCTTTTAATCGTCCGGTTTTAGTCGCTGCTGACACAATTCCGGGTAAAAAAAGGCCACTAAGTGATAGGAAAAGATTTTTTAAAAACTTTCTTCTTTTAATATCATTACTTTTTTGATTGTTCACCTTTTCCATTATTGTGCCTCCGGTAAATGAGGATAATGACATTGCCAGCACATATATCTTTCACCGTGTGAATTTATATCTATTTTTGGTATTTCCTCAGGTGTTGTTGAATCTTTAGAATGACAGTTACCACAAAATTCTCTGGTTGTTGGTTTACTGGGTAAGTATTCTCTAGGTTTAATTTTGTGTTCATTCGGCGTTTGATGACATTCTATGCAATCAACATATACATGGTGCGATAGGGATTTTGTCCGGGAAATTTCCGCATGGCAGGCATCGCATTCCTTTGGTGTTTGAGGAGGTTTTGGGTCATGAGGTTCATGGCAGGAAATACAAGGTTTCATGGGATTATGTGATGCCGAAACAATCTGCGGAAAGCCAGTTGGTCTCGAAGATATATATTCGTGGCATAAAGGACAATATCCTCGCTCTCTCGGTGCCTGTAATTTTAGTTCTCCAGGATCATCAGTATGGAGTGCTGCAGGTCCATGACAAACCTCACAAGCGACATTCTTGTGATAGCCTGTTTTTTTGAGATCAACTATATCATCGTGGCAATCATAGCAAACTGTATGACCAGCATATTTGATTTCTTGACTAATAATTTCATCAATTGCTGATGCACGATAATGACCATATTTTCCAAAATCTGGTGGGACTAATATAGATCTCATAAAAATAAATGCCGTGACAAGAAATATTAGCATCAAGAATAGTCTGGTAACTTGTTCGGGAACTTTTTTCCAAAATGAATTCATGATACATCTTAATTGATTAGTAGATTAAACTACGAAGTCTGGATTCAGATTTCTTTGAATACCAATTTGTAAATCCGTCAATTACTACTATTGTACCATAAAATTTTTACTTATATGAAGAGTTAAAAATGACGTTTCCAAGCAGATCTGAGACTTTTATAAAATATAATCACCATTGGCATTAAACAAAAGCATATAAAATATGAGAACCAAACTTCTCAATGGGCGAATCGCTGCACTGTTAATTCATTGTTAATAAAGCAATTAGTAATCAGTGGGAAATTGACAATCCAGTGAGACAATAATTTCCCACTGAATAATTTATAGCATTATGAATTTTAGGTCAGAGTTTAAAACCTTGATTAGCTACGCCAGGAATTTGGGTCTAATGAATGCCGGTTAAGCATTAAATGAATATTTCGCCTTGTCATTTGAGCATCTTCGGCAACTTTGGTGACATTGCCATTATATTTTTTAAGTAGAAAAAGAAGATATTTCTTCTCTATTTCATCTATTGCTTTTTGTTTTGCTTGTGCAAGCGACATGCTTGAAAATGATTTTTGAAATACATCCATCTTTTGTATTTGGGGTGGTAATTCTGAAAGAGTAATTGTATTCCCTTTGGCAAGCGTCACTGCCCGTTCAACAACATTTTCTAATTCTCTAACGTTTCCAGGCCAATTATATTTTTCAAAATAGTGTAGAACCTCCTTATTAAAACCTTGAATATCTTTTGGTGAAGATTTAAGAGTGCGATTTAAAAAATATTCTGCAAGGAGAGTGATATCACCTTGTCTTTCTCTTAATGGAGGCAACTGGATATTTATAACATTGATTCTGTAATAAAAATCTTCTCTTAAATGTCTGTCTTCCAGAGCTTTGTTCAAATCCATATTTGTTGCCGAAATCAACCGAGTATCAATTTGTATTAATTCATTTCCTCCGACACGTCTTAATGTTTGATCTTGTAACATTCGTAACATTTTTACCTGCAGATTAACCGGTAATTCACAAACTTCATCCAGGAAAAAAGTTCCTCCATCAGAAAATTCGAGCAAACCTATCTTTTTATGTGAAGCTCCGGTGAACGCTCCTTTTTCGTAACCAAATAATTCTGCCTCAAAAAGATTTTCCGGAAATGCACTACAATTTACAGGAACGAACGGTTTTGTGTTTCTTTTGCTATGGGCGTGAATGCTTCTTGCAATAAGTTCTTTCCCGGTACCACTTTCCCCCGTTATTAAAATATTTGCATCGGATTGAGCTACATTTTCAATCAGTTCAAAAATTTTTCTCATCGCAGTACTACTACCCATGATATTATCAATGCGGTACTTTTCTTCTAATTGTTTAAGAAGATTTTTACGTTCGCAATATAGATTTCTTTGCCGTAATCCTTTTTCTAGTACAATTTCAAGATGATTGGCATCAAATGGTTTTTCTACAAAATCGAACGCACCGGCTTTCATTGCAGCAACAGCACGATCAATAGTTCCGTATGCTGAAAAAATTATTACGGGGGTTTGGGGGAGATGATTGCGTGCCGACTCCAAAATTTGCATCCCGTCTACTTCAGGCATTAGTAAATCACAAAATATCAAATCAAATTCATCTTCTTTTATTAAATCTAAAGCAAGTTTGCTGTTTGAAACCGGGATTGGAATATTTCCAAGGGCGGATAGAATTTTCGCACAACCACTAAGCATATCCGGTTCGTCATCAATTATCAGTATTCTTGGTTTATTGCTCATCTTAATTTTCAATTTTATTAATAGGAAGGAAAATTTTAAATATGGTGCCCACACCTTCAGTACTAGAGACCCTAATTTCACCCTTGTGCCGTTGAACTATGGATTTAGCTATATAAAGCCCCAAACCGGTACCCTTTGAGGGTGGTTTAGTGCTGTAAAAAGGATTAAAAATTTTATTTAATTCCTTTTCTAGAATCCCGGTTCCGTTATCAGCGATAGAAACAATTATTCCCTCCGGTTTCCCATTCTTTTTTATATTTCTTGCAGAACGGTCATTATGAACTTCTATGGTAATTTCCCCTCTTATGTTTAATGCATCTATTGCATTGTTCAGCAAATTAATAAATACCTGTTCCATTTGTCTTCTGTCAACTAATGCCGGATGTAGGTCCGGTTGAATACTACTTTTAACAGTGATTTTTTTTTCTTTAAATCGATGACCTAATAAAAAAGTGCATTCATTAATTAGCTCTTCGATGTTAGTTGATTCTGGCTGAAACGGCATTCTCTGCGAATAGTTTAAAAGTCTTTTAGTATACTCACTGATTCGCATAGCCTGTTTTTTAATAATATTAAGTTCTTCATCTATCGGTTCAGAATGTGTTTTTTGTAATAGTACAGCGTCTGCGTGAGCTGCAATTATACCAACCGGAGTATTTAGCTCATGAGCAACTGTGTCAACAAGTTCACCGATTGAAGCCATCTTTGATGCCTGGTTAAGTTGTTCCTGATATTCCTGAATTTGTTCAAGATTTCTATTAGCTTCCTCAGCTCGTATTCGTTTTAAGTTTATGTAATGCAGCACGAATCCAAATGATATAAATCCGCCAAGTATTACAAAACCAAGAATAAAAAAGTATTGAAATTTTTCACGCAGGTTGGCTGTTACTTCCGGAAGTAAAGTTGATATAACTAGTACCCAGCGTTTATCCTGGAAGTTTAACGGCACATAGGCCATTATTTTGGGAGGTTCATCTCCTATAATATATTCCCCAACCGATGCATCGCCGGTTACTATTCTTTTTTGCACATCGAATGATGAATGACATTCCATGCAGTCTGCGCTTGTTTCTTTGATTGAGCGAAAAAGCATTTTTTTATGCCTAGGATGGAATATTAACCTTCCATCTCCGTCGAGAACCCAGGCAAAGTCACTCTTTCCTAATTTTAAGGGATTGATAAATTGTAACATAAGATTGTCGAAGCTTATTAGATACCCGTAGATTAGAGCCTTTCTATTGCTAGGACTAGACTTGATATATAATTTCGATTCGTCACTACCCGAGACGAAAATTAAGAAAAATAAATTCTTGTTTTGTAAATCTTTGTCAAATGGCGTAACCTTCGAATAATAAACCGTACTATCAGTTTCTCTCATCTCTTTCAATTCAGATTTGATCCATTTAGGTAGAGAATCACCAATAAAATACAGAATATTTGCGGCAGAATCGGCTATAAAAATTGATCTAACAATATCTTCGTTATAGTGATTTAAAAAATTACTCAGGTTTGATTGAACCTCATCAGAATTACCGATGGGTTTTTTCATCTGATAAGCAAGCAGGTGAATATCTCCAACCAGGTGGTCAATATAATATTTAATTCCCTGTACTGCCGTCTTTGCCATTTGCATTTGCTGTAACTGGTACGTTGTTTTAGTGTCATAGAGAGTTAGATTATATATTTTTACAATTAGTAAGACAGAAATAACAGCAAACGCAATCATACTTATTGCAATCCAGTACTTGTTTATCAGTAGCTTATTCATTTACATCGTCTATTTAGTCCTAATAGAAATATTAACCGGATTTAATTTGTGCATTAATTTTGATTTTGAACTTTTTAAGCATCGAGAAAATGTACTTAGTTTTTTTTTAAGAACTACTTATTAAATCCAATAATCGGCTTTATTTGTATTTTATTTCTTACAACAATTTATTGTTTAAAATTAATAACAAAGATGATGATCTTGATTTATGATTGTATATGATTGAAAAGTATTTATTCTCTGGCATGGCAATCTACACATTTCTGTTTTATTACAGACTCTTCCAGTTCAACAGGATGGATAAAATCCAGTCCTTCATATGCAACTAATTTTTTTCCATCCGGGGTATCCTGTGAAATTATTGTATGACAAAGTTTGCAGTCTTTGGAGATAATCTTTCCTTCTTGACTTACGTGCTTTCCATCGTGGCAACGAAAACATCCAGAATCATAAAGATGTGAAATATGATTTGGAAAAGATCTCCAGCTCAAATTCATATTTGGAAAATAATTTCTTTCATAGAGCTTTTTTATTTCAATAATACTCTTATTAATTAAATTTTGTTTAGAGTCAAATATATCAGGATAGTTAAACTTATAAAACTCCTTAACTCTTATTTCAATACTGTCTAAAGCAATTTCCTTTGAAGAATATTTTGTTTCCAGGGCATCCACGGCTATACTTTTTATATAGGGAAGCGTAATATCTATCCGGTCAAGCGATATTGACAGGTTAACCGATTTTTCTGCTGGCTGAAAAATATGTGAGGGTCTGTTATGACAATCTATACAATCCATTAATCGTAAATTTTCCTCATTAAATTTCTTTTCATCATAAGAACCTTCACTTGATCTAAAAATTATTTCCTTACCATTATTATCTATCATTTTTACCCAAGGTATAACGTTTCTTAATGTATCAGTATGAATATAATATATTCTGTTTGCTACATTCATATGCCAGTGAATTCCCTCAGCTCTTCCCAACTCACTCTTACCGCCACCAATTTTTAACAGCATAGAAATACTTGATTTAGTATTATTTTCATCTGAGAGATAATAATCTGCTTCATATTTGATTTCCGGGAAAAAATGCTGGGGAGAATGACATTGTTCACATGTCCCTTCGGCAGGTCTTAATGCATGAACGGGCGTTGGGATGGGACGAGAATATTTATTGAATAAAACTGAATAAACCTGGTAAGCACCCGATATCTTTGCTTTAACAAACCAGCTTGCCCCTGAACCAATATGACATTGGACGCAGCCAACTTTTGAATGAGGGGAGGTCAGATAGGCTGAATATTCTGGTTCCATAACTTCGTGGCATATTGTACCACAAAATTCATCAGACTCTGTGTATTCATACGCTTTATAACTTCCAAAGGCAGAAAACATTAGCAGCAAAATTGTACCAACAAAAAAAGTAGTAAGCATAGTTCTTTGTTTGGGGTCATTTAGGTTTATAACAGGTAAATTTCCATACCGGGAAATACCTTTCCACTCTCTTACCCGTTCCCTAATAATTCCGTAAGCGATAATAACCAAACCTATGATCAGAAATGCAGGTAGGATTATAAACGCAATAATTCCCATGTAAGGGTGTGATTCATCACCCAGTAATTCCAGCAGGAAAAGAAATAATATTAATCCAAAGCTTACAGCTGAAATTGCAACACCTGTTAGAGTGATTGGATTATATACTATTGTTGGAAATAATCGCCGCATTTAACTAAAGTATTTATCAAATTTATTAAAGCTTTTAAATCACCTGTATGCAAAAAGCATTGCATATATTATCCATATAATTATACTAAACCCTAATATTAATGCTGTCCATCCGAATATCTTTATTGTTCTTATTACAATTGGCTGATAAGGTTCAACAAGATGTTTTTCCAATTCTCCTTTTTCCACCATTTCTTTATACTCTTTTTGTCTGTCAAGTTTAAATTCTTCAAGGGGAACACGACCTGAAAATATCACAATATCCATTGGAAATTTTTCAGGGCGAAGATGAGTATTAAAGAAATGGACTGTAAAAATGAAGCCAGTGGCAAGTAAAGCTTCATCACTATGGATTATAGTAGCAACATTAATAACCCATCCGGGAACAAATTGAGTAAAAAATTCGGGAAACCATAA
>MHAF01000100.1 GCA_001802865.1 Ignavibacteria bacterium RBG_16_34_14 | reverse complement strand
TCAAATCTGTCAGGAACTTTTACAGAGACATTATCAAGTGCTGAATATTATATGCTTAAGTTAAAATCAGGGCATCCATATCCACATGAGTTTATTTTTGAAAACCTTTATTTATCGGAATCCGGATTGACACTTGATGTAGAAACAAAACCAGTATCAGTTCTGTATGTGATGGATTCTGATAACTCGGATAAAGAAGAAACCAATTTTAATTCATTAAAGAGAAGTAATTATGAATTTGCAGTTTTAGACAATGAAACAGAACCTATTGTAACAAAATCTCTTGATGCTTTTTCACATCCTTTAATTCTATTTTGGTATTCAGCAGGAGATACAACTTTAAATTCAGATGAACTGCAATTTTTAAAGGAACATCTTTTAAGTGGTGGAAGATTAGTATTAACCGGAATTAATATAGCTGAACAAATAAGTGATTTATTAATACAAAATTATATCGGGGTAAATTTCGATGCCAATGTTTTACCTTTTCCCCTTAAAGGTTTTCCAGGTGATATAATTGGTGATGGTATTTCTTTTTCTGCCATTGGTGGTTGGAAGGACAGGTTATTACTTTCGGATAATCCAATAAGTAATGTTTATAAATCATTCTACTATGGAACCGGGATTGCAGATACTACTAAAATTGGAGGCGTTCGTTTTGAAAGTGGAGAATTTGATTATAAAGGTTTCTTTCTCGGCCTTGGTTTTGAATCTATTTCCGATACTAATAAAGTAGATACATTATTAAGTCGGGTTTTAGCTTATACGAGTGATACTTCGGATATTCCAACTTCTGTACTTTATTCTGATAATTTGCCATTACAATATTATCTGGGACAAAATTATCCCAATCCTTTCAATCCAAATACGATTATAAAATTTGCTATTCCTTTAAGAGAAAAAGTTGAACTGAAAGTTTTTAATTCAATTGGAGAAGAAGTTAAAACGCTTGTTAATAAAGAGCTGGAAGCTGGTTATCATTCAATAGAATTTAATGGCGGAAGTTTAGCTTCGGGTGTTTATTATTATAGATTTAAAACTAACAGGTTTGAACAAACCAAAAAATTAATTCTGTTGAAATAAATTCCTTCTGTTTTAATTTTTAATCAATGAGGCTGTCTCAAAAGCCTTAATTTGTTAACCTGAACTCGTTTCAGGTTCTGAATTTTGCCTAAAATCAAATCCAAAGATTCCGAAACAAGTTCGGAATGACAGTTCTGAGACAGCCTCTTTTTATTTAATTCTGGTTAAGAA
Organism: Ignavibacteria bacterium RBG_16_34_14; assembly: GCA_001802865.1. Lineage (GTDB taxonomy): Bacteria > Bacteroidota > Ignavibacteria > Ignavibacteriales > Ignavibacteriaceae > RBG-16-34-14. The sequence goes on along the minus strand of MHAF01000100.1, from coordinate 7,517 downwards.
AATTTCCCCACTTATTTTGATATATTTATAAAGATAATATTTTTATAAAGATAATTTTGATTACTCATTGGAGTTGAAATGTATAAATTTCTTGGAACGTATAATGTTATTCCATCATTACCTGGCAGCCTTGAACACTTAAGAGAAGTTGCTTATAATCTTATGTGGACGTGGAATCCTGAAGCACGTGAACTTTTCAGAAGACTTGATAGAGAACTTTGGGAGGATACAAATCATAACTCTGTTATGGTTTTAGGAAATGTAAGCCAGGAGCGTCTTGAAGAAGTTTCTCATGATGACGGATTCAAATCCCATCTTGATAGAGTTTGTAAAAGCCTTCAGGATTATTTAAAAGCTAAAACCTGGTACAACAAAAATTTCAGCCACTCAGAAAACTTTAATATAATTTATTTCTCTGCCGAGTTTGGATTAACCGAATGCCTTCAGACATACAGCGGCGGTCTTGGAGTTTTAGCCGGCGATCACCTTAAAGCTTCAAGCGATCTCGGAATTCCTCTTATAGGAGTTGGTTTATTATACAGGGAGGGATACTTTCAGCAATATTTAAATTCTGATGGGTGGCAGCATGAGAGGTATGAGCTGAATGACTTTAACAATCTGCCGATGAAGATGGTGATGAATGAAAAAAATGAACCTTTCACACTTTCTGTAAGATATGATTCGAAAGAAGTGTTTTTCCAGGTATGGAAAATTGATGTTGGCAGAGTTCCTCTCTATTTACTAGATACAAACGTACCTCAGAATTCTGAAGCTGATAGAAAAATAACTCGTGCTCTTTATGGAGGAAATATAGAAACAAGAATTGAGCAGGAAATAATTCTTGGTATTGGTGGAATAAAAACCATGAAAGCTTTAAATATCCAGCCAATGGTTTGTCATATGAATGAAGGGCATTCTGCATTTATGGCTCTCGAAAGGATGAGATTTTTAATCCATGAGGAGGGATTAAGTTATAAGGAAGCCAGAGAAATAGGTTTCTATTCAAATATATTTACAACTCACACACCTGTTCCTGCCGGCATTGATGTCTTTTCAAATGAACTTGTGGAAAAGTATCTTGGCAAATTCTACAAAGATGAGCTTAAAATAAGTGATAAGGAATTTTATTCTTTAGGAACGATTTATAAAGATAAAGAATCTTCTTTTTTTAATATGGCTCATCTCGCAATGAATACTGCAGGTTATGTTAATGGAGTTAGTAAGCTGCATGGTTCTGTTTCAAAGAAGATGTGGGTATCGGGTTATAAAGATGTTCCGTTTAATGAAATACCGATTGACTACATAACAAACGGAGTTCATCTGAGGTCTCACATCTCAAGGGAAATGGAAGGTCTTTTTGTTCAATATATAGGAGAGAATTGGGTCAATAATCCAGTCTCCGAACAGTTTTGGAAAAGAATAGATAATATTCCTGATGAGGAACTATGGAGAACACATGAACGCCGCAGAGAAAGACTTGTAGCTTTTGCTAGAAGAAGGCTTGCTCGTCAGGCAAAGGCGAGGGGAGAAAGCCAGGCAGAAATCGCAATCGCTTCTGAGGTTCTCGATCCGACTGCTTTAACAATTGGTTTTGCAAGAAGATTTGCTACATACAAGAGAGCAACTTTAATATTCAAAGATGTTGAAAGATTAGCAGATATACTTAATAATAAATCCCAGCCGGTTCAGTTTATTATTGCCGGTAAAGCTCATCCGAAAGATGAAGAGGGGAAAAGATTAATTCAGGAAATTTGCCAGATCGCAAAAGATGATAGGTTCAGAAGGCGGATTGTGTTTATTGAGAATTATGATATTAATGTTGCACGTTATATGGTTGAAGGATGCGATGTTTGGTTAAACACTCCACGCAGACCTTTGGAGGCTAGCGGTACTTCCGGAATGAAAGTAATCGCTAATGGAGGTTTAAACTTCAGTATACTTGATGGATGGTGGGCTGAAGGTTTTGATCCTGAAGTTGGCTGGAAAATCGGCAATGGTGAAGAATATACTGATCATGATTATCAGGATGAAGTTGAAGCACGTCAGCTATACCATATACTTGAAACCCAAATTGTTCCTCTTTTTTACACAAGAGCAGAAGATTTGTTACCGCGTGGGTGGATTACTAAAGTTAAAAACTCAATGAAAAAACTTGGACCTATCTTTAACACTCATAGGATGGTTCAGGAATATTTTGAAAAATTTTATGAACGGGCTTATGAAAAAAGAAAAGAATTGCAGCAAGAAAAATGGAGTAAAGCGATTGAACTGGCTGGCTGGAAAGAAAAGGTTAAGCAGAAATGGTCAAAAATTAAAGTTGAAAAAGTACTAAATGGCAAGAATTCCAAATCAATTTATGTTGGAGAGGAATTTCCTGTTGATGCTGAAATAAACCTTGGTGAATTAACTCCCGATGATGTTGAAGTGCAGCTTTATTACGGACCAGTCGAAAAGCAGGACGACCCGGAATTTAATTCAACAGTGGTTATGTCACCTGCTAAGAACACTGGCAATGGTGTTATTAATTATAAAGGTAAAATTATTACAAAGCACAGCGGGCAGCAGGGTTTTACAATAAGGATTGTTCCCCAAAACCCTATGTTAATCAGTTCTTTTGAAGTTGGAGTTGTTTACTGGGCTACCTGAGAAATAATCTCATCAAATATTTCTGGAAATTTATAAAAGAGACTTTTACTTATTCTCTTTTTTATGTTTGATGAGAAATCAATCTTATCTTTTAAAAGAAAAAATTTATTTATTCCTTCGGCTAAAGCTTCAGAAGAATCAGGTTCTGCAAGAAAACCGGTTTTCTCATCATCAACAAATTCTACAAATCCACCAACTTTTGTTGCAACAACCGGTTTGTTAAAAGAATAACTTACATTTAAAACCGCACTCTGAGTTGCGCTTCTGTATGGAAGGACAATCAAATCCGCCAATCCATAATACAAACCTACTTCCTCATTCTTTACAAATCGGTTTATAACTTTTACATATTGCTCAAGTTTTAATTCTTTTATAAGATTTAAGTAGAATGAAGGATCATCATAAAATTCTCCTACTATTAAAAGCTTTGCATTTGGATTGATAGCAATGATTTTTGGCATTGCTTTAATAAGAAGATCCAACCCCTTATACTTTCTTACATAACCAAAGAATAGCAGAATTTTATCATCCGCGTTAAACCCAAGTTTTTTCTTTTCCGTTTCAATTTCTTTTTCATCAGGCAGATTATAAACATCGAAAGGGGGTAATTCTGCCCTATGAATTTTTCTATTCCTGGAAATACTTTTAAGATCTTCTTCTACAATTTTGGATAAAGCAATAAAGTGATCTGCATTTTTTAATCCAAGTTTTGTAAGAAATGCATCCACAAATCTTGCTTCGTGAGAGATAAAATTTTCAGTTATGAAAACTACTCTCCCTTTATATTCATTTCTTATAAAGTATGAAATAAAAAAATGGCATAAACCAAAAAACGGCTGCCACCAGTCAAATACAACAAGATCAGCATTTTCTCTTTTTATCTTTTGAGCCGTAGTAAACCATGTAATTGGTGAAATTGAATTTAAAACCCTTTCATTCGGAACAATGAACTTACTCGTTTCACTCTCATCATACTGTGTTTTGCCGGGGAAAAGAAATGAAGGGTAGAGGAGTTTATAATTAAAAATTTTTATTTCAAACTTGTCTTTCAGATTATTATAAAGATATGAAACAAAAGTGGATGGCCCGCCCCGGTAAGGATAAACTGGACCAATGACAATTATCTTTTTCCTGGAAACTTGCATCAACAGAATAAATCAATTGAAGTGAAAATAATAATTAAATCTAGAAGTTAAAAAGAATTGATTAGAGATAATTCAATAAAGATCCTCATCAGGATAAAAGCCGATCTATACTATTTAAAACAGTTTCTGTTTGGATATAATCCATGCATTTATACTCCTTGTTTGTACATGTTGGACTGTAAAAGCATTTACATTTTTTTTCTGGTTCTATGATTTCTCCAAGACCGAACAGCTCAAATTCATTTTTATTAAAAATATTATTGAACAGAATAATTTTTTTATTAAGTCCGATGGTAATGTGCATTGCCATCGTAACTCCTGTTATCACAAGATCGCACTGGTTAACAAGGTTTATAAATTTTTCTAAATGAAAATGACCGGGATATTTTCCTCCGGATAATTCTGCGAACATTTTATTTTTTGAATCTTCCTGAACCCCCCCGAGAAATACGACCTCATAATTTTTTTTCAGTAGAGATTTTGCTAGCTCAATCCATCTTTCATCCGGCCAAAGCCTCGAAGTCCACCGTCCTCCGCAGCCTGTATTTAAACCGACAATTTTTTTCGAGCTATCAAAGTTCCAGGAATCATTATATTCATCAAAAGAAGAAAGAATATATTTTTCACCTGAATATTCAAAGCCGCAAATTTCAAAAATCTCATCTAAATAATTTTTACTATTATTTTTGCTAATATCATCAAATAAACCTGTCAGGTATTTATGCACTGCATCTTTATCTGCTGGAAAAGGAATACCATCTTTAAGAATAAACCCTTTCTTAATTTTTCCATTCAAACTATTCATTAAAGCACATGCTTCTTTGTCTTTATCAAGATTAAAGATATAATCAAATTCCAATGAATTCAGGAAAGTGATACCTTCAGAAGTGAATTGTAATATCGAATCAACATTCCCTGGTACCATAGAAGGAGCGTATGTCAACCAGTATATTTTTGCTTCAGAAAATTTTTTCTTTAAAGGTTGTAGTAAAGGAGTAGTCCTTATGACATCTCCTATCGCCCCGAGTTTTATTATTAAAATTTTTTCTTTGATAGGGTCATAGTATTTACAATCATTCCCTTTTTCATCCACGCAGTGAGCGTTGTATAATTTATTTGGCTTACACGGAACATCGCCTTTCAGAAGTCTGCAATCAGTTTTAATTTCAGAAATTTTCATGCAATTATATAAGATTATTTTAATATGAAAACTATTTTATCTCGAAAGCAACTTGTAAGAAGTTATTTACAACTCCTATTACTTCATATTTCTTTTATAGGTAATTAGTAGATTAAAAACGAGAAATATTCTCCATATTAACCATTAGGAAGAATTTTTTAACATTAAAATAAATCTTTGTGTGGCAAAACAAAAATAATTTATCTTGAAATTATATCCGGGAGTATAAATTTTACGGAATAAATGATAAAGAGAAGCAGAACATATAAAAGAGAAAAATATTAATAAATCTTCGCTTGCAATAACTGGATTTTTCTTTCCATAATTTAGACAATCTAATATATAGAATCGGGATTATCATCCTCATTATTATCTTCTTCAGAGACTGTAAACATTGAACTAAGCATATCTTTAAACTGCAATCCATTCTCCAAACGAAATTTACTTAGCATGGAATACTCAGCTAAACCATGAAGCACAAATTCCATCAAAAGAATATTATCTCTTCCATTTATAATTGGCTGAAATTTTTTCACAATCTCTTTTAGTCCGGGAACTTTTGTTAATGTATTTTCATAATCTTTATCAGAATTTGTGTTAAGAATATCAACAATGTTTCCTTTGTTAAACCAGCTTGTAATTGAGTTATAAGGATTTGCTTCTCCCGGCTGTTGTCGGGATCGTTCGGGCTGGTTCTTTCCCCGGCTCAAGTCGGGATCTTTTCGATTTATTTTATCAGGAGAAGGAAAATATTTATCAAACATATTTCTTATCGCTTTGCTTATAAGAATGTGTGCAACTTTTGCGGGACCTTCCTGCTCACCTTCATAAACAAGTTCAATCTTTCCGGTAATTGCAGGAATAACTCCATACAAGTCGGAAATTCTCAGATGAGTGCAGTCTTCATTGTTAAGAATCATTCTTCTTTCTGCCGTGCTTATTAAATTTTCGTAAGCAGAGATTGTCAGTCTTGCAGAGACACCACTCTTATGATCAATATACTCACTCGCACGAGCTTCAAATGCAATCTGCTCGACAAGATCCTTTAACAATTGGTTTGTATTTACCTTTTTCTTCTGCTCATTTGTGAATCTCGATTCCTGCTCAGTTATTTGCAGAGACAAAGCTAATGTTTTTGGATAATGTGTAAGTATCTGGCTGTCAATCCTGTCTTTTAATGGTGTAACAATCGAACCTCTGTTTGTATAATCTTCCGGGTTTGCAGTAAAGATAAACTGAATATCAAGCGGCAGTCTTACTTTAAAACCTCTTATTTGAATATCACTCTCTTGCAAAATATTAAACAAAGCAACCTGTATTCTTGCCTGAAGATCGGGCAACTCATTTATTACGAATATTGAACGGTGAGATCGTGGAATTAAACCAAAATGAATTACCCGTTCATCTGAGTAAGGAAGTTTTAATGCGGCTGCTTTAATCGGATCAACATCTCCAATTAAATCAGCAACAGAAACATCTGGTGTAGCAAGTTTTTCTGCATACCTTTGAGAACGGTGAAGCCATTCGATTTTAGTTTCATCTTCCTGCTCATTCACAATATCTTTTGCAAACCTTGATAATGGATGAAATGGATCGTCATTTAATTCTGATCCGGCAACAACAGGGATATATTCATCAAGTAGATTTATCATTATTCTTGCAATTCTTGTTTTGGCTTGTCCTCTTAATCCAAGGAGAATAATATTATGGCGTGAAAGAATCGCAGTCTGAATATCGGGAATTACAGTTTCATCATAACCAATAATTCCTTCAAAAGGATTTTTTTTATCCTTTAAAAACTTTATAAGATTATCCCGAAGTTCATCTTTAATGGACTTTGGTTTATAACCTGTTCTTTTTAATTCGCCGAAGGTATTTATTTTGGTAATATCCATTTTATCCTTTGTAAATATTCATATACTGTAATCGTCAATACTCACTTGTCATTCTGTTGTCATTTGCTTCGCTGTCATTTATTGTTTAATCAATTGAATGACTACCTAATAACAATTGAATGACGAATCTTGAATTTGAACCTGAACTACTTCAACCTTTTCCTTCGGTTCCTTACATAATCTTCAAAAATATATTCACCTAAACCTGAAAGGCTGCTGTAAAAAGCTTTGCCATTATTTGTTTTTGTAAACTCTCTTACAAACTGCTGAAGATAAGGATCTCTTGCAATCATAAAAGTTGTAATTGAAATCCCAAGCCTTCTGCATCGCGCTGCCTGATCAAGCGTTTTATTTACAATTTTTCTGTCCAGACCAAAGCTGTTCTTATAATATTTCAAACCTTCTTTAAGGCAGGTTGGCTTGCCATCTGTGATCATAAAAATTTGTTTGTTACTTGTCTTTCTTCTTCTAAGAATATCAACTGCAAGCTCTAAACCCGCAACTGTGTTTGTATGATATGGACCAACTTCAAGATAAGGTAAATCTTTTATTTCAATAGGCCAGGCATCATTGCCAAAAGCTAATATATCCAATGTATCTTTTGGATATTTAGTTGTGATAAGTTCAGATAAAGCCATTGCAACTTTTTTT
>MHAF01000099.1 GCA_001802865.1 Ignavibacteria bacterium RBG_16_34_14 | reverse complement strand
AACACATCACAGATTTAAAAAGGATAAACCTTCCGGAACAGCATTAATGATAAAAGAAAAGATTGGTTCAAAACCTGTTAATATTTCATCACTGAGATTAGGAAATGTAGTTGGTGATCATACAGTTACTTTTGGTGGATTGGGTGATACGATTTCCATTACTCATCATGCTATCTCAAGAAGAACTTTTGCAGAAGGCATACTAAGATCTGCAGAATTTGTGTTAAAAAAGAAAAATGGTTTTTATTCTTTTAAAGAAGTAATCTTTGGCGGTTAATTATGGATTCATACGAAATAATAAATTATATCTCTAATGCTGAAAAGAAAACTCCTTGCAGAGTTTATCTAAAAGGTGATCTTGAGAAAATAAATTTTAATAATCTCGATTTCTTCGGTGAGAAGAATTTTGGTGTTCTTTTCTGTGAATTAAAAGAATTCAATGGCTTCTATAAAAAGAATAAAAAACTAATAACCGGTTACAGAATTGAAAATGACAGAAGAAACTCCGCTATACCACTCGCTGATCTTAAAAAATATAATGCAAGAATAGAACCCGGAGCAATTATAAGGGATTTGGTTGAGATTGGAGATCATTGCATAATTATGATGGGTGCAATATTAAATATCGGTGCAATTATCGGTGAAAGAACAATGATTGATATGAATGTTGTAGTTGGTGGAAGAGCAATTGTTGGAAAAAACTGTCATATTGGTGCAGGTGCAGTGCTTGCAGGTGTAATCGAACCACCAAGTGCAGATCCTGTTGTTATTGAAGATGAAGTTTTAATCGGGGCAAATGCTGTTGTGCTTGAAGGAATTAAAGTAGGGAAGGGAGCTGTTATTGCAGCAGGTTCCGTAGTTGTAAAAGATGTTGAACCTTATTCTGTTGTTGCCGGTGTCCCTGCAAAATTTCTTAAAAAGGTTGATGAGAAGACAAAAGTAAAAACACAACTGATGGAAGAATTGCGAAAGCTTTGATTGTATGGCAACTATTGTTCAAAAATATGGCGGAAGTTCTTTAGCTGATATTGATAAGATAAAAAAAGTTGCTTCTTTAATAGCTGAAGTTAGAAAAGCAGGACACGATGTTGCTGTTGTTGTTTCTGCTATGGGGAAAACCACTGACTCACTTATTGAATCCGCCAAAAATTTATCATCTGATCCTCCGAGCAGAGAAATTGATATGCTCCTTAGTACAGGTGAAAGGATTTCAATGTCGTTGCTTTGTATAGCTTTAAATGATTTAGGAATCAAAGCTATTTCACTTACGGGTTCACAGGCAGGAATTATAACAAATGATCGTCATACTGATGCAAGAGTTATTGAAGTTCGCCCTTTTAGGGTTCAGGATGAACTTGAAAATGGAAATGTTGTTGTAATAGGAGGTTTCCAGGGAGTAAGTTATAAAAGAGATATTACAACTTTAGGCAGAGGAGGTTCAGACACTTCTGCTGTTGCCCTTGCAGCAGCATTAAATGCAGAAAGATGCGAAATTTATTCCGATATTGATGGAGTATATTCAGCAGATCCATCTCTTATAAAAGATGCACAGCACCTTCCTGAAATTTCTTACCAGCAAATGCAGGAGATGAGTATGGCAGGGGCAAAAGTATTAAATGCACAAGCTGTTCAGTTTGCAAAAGAAGCGAAAATTACTCTTTATGCGCGAAGTACTTTTCAACCTGGGAAAGAAACCATTGTAAGATTATCCAAACCTGATATTCCTACTGGTGTTAAAGCGATTGTTCATGAAAATGATGTTGTTAAAGTTTCACTATCAATTGAATCAACTGATAGTTTTGATTCTTTACTTTTATATTTGGAACAACATCAGGTTCAGATTAAAGAGTTAAATTTTATTTCTCCTGAAGAAACCGGTTCAGATTCTAAAATATCGTTTGTTATTTCTATTAAGAATATAATTGGCTGGGAGGCAAGGAAAACTGAATTATCAAATAAATTCAAAAATAAAATTTCTTTTATTGAAGGGCTTGGTGCTGTATCTTTAATTGGAGAAGGGCTAAACAGGGATAATATAATCCTTCAATCATCACTGGAATTATTGAACAACCAGGGTATTAAACTTTTTGGTATCACAACAACCTCATTCAGAATTTCTCTTTTAGTAAAGCAGCCTCATTTAAATAATTGTGTAGCTCTTTTGCACAATAAATGGATTGAAAAACCTGTCGGGGTTCCAACAAATATTTAGATTGATTACGAAAAATATTTATACTCATTCATTTCTCAGAATGAATCCCTCTCTCAAAATGAACTAAAAAAGAACTAAAAAGTAGAAGAATAATCATTAAAAAGTTAAACTTTTTAACGGCATACTTATTGGAAATTAGAAAGCCGTGACTCCAATACCTGCCGCTTGTGGGGTTGCAGCGTGTAACAAAACACGGAGGGCGCTGTAACTCCACACGGTGGTATCTCGCGAAGACAAATCCCACACATTGGTTCAATTAAAAAACTCATAATCTTAAACCTTTGGTATAAGGTATAAAGGTATAGGGAATAAGGATTAGAAGATATTTCGTATATTTTATACCAAATACCTATATACCTTGTGCCTCGACGTATTCACATCCTTCAGGAATTTCAGGTTTAACAATTAAAACCTCTTCTCTTAATAAAGCTACTTTTCCCGGTTCCATTCCTTTCTTTTTTATAACATATTTTTTTTGTGTATAAGAAACAGGCACCATTCCTGATGTTTTGGCTTTACTATGATATGCTGCTAATGAAGCAGCGGCTTTCAAAATATTTTTTGACATTCCTTCCTTTACATTTTCATTTTTCAGAACAAGATGAGAACCTGAAACTCCTCTTGCATGGAACCAGTAATCATTCTGTTTTGCAAATTTCATCGTTAAGAGATCGTTGCTCTTGCTGTCTTTTCCCACAAACACATTGTATTTATTATGGATTAAATAATTCCGGAATTTATTTCTCAATTCATCTTCCGGTTTCTTTTTTTCTTCTTGTTTGATTTTAAGTTCTTTCATAACAGAATTATAATCTTCAATTGATTTAGAATTAATAAATATTTCCTGAGTTTTCTTTAATTCAGAAAATCTCTTTTTTAACTCTAAGAATAACTGCTTTGCTTTTTCCAATCTTATTTTTTCATTTCTTGATTTTTCAAAATATGAATCAACATTTTGTTTAGGAGATAATTTGGGATCAAGTTTTATTAAAAGGCAAACATCTTTATTGTAAACATCCTGCAGTTCAATTCTGTTACTACCTTTCGTTATTTTATTAATATTAATAAGAAGAAGATTAGCTAACCTATTATACTCTTCTTCTTTTGTTCCTCTTTGAATTCTTGTCTGAAGATCATTTAATTTTTCAGAAACTTTTTTCAACTCATGGTCAAGATGTTTTTCAATAATTTTCTTTTTATCTGAAATACTTTCTCTTGAAAACTTCTGAATAAGGAAATAATTAAAAGCTTCTATCAGAGTTGGGAATTCTTCCTTCCTTGTAAAAGAAAATATGCCGAATGAATTAATTCCTAAATTAACTTCTCCGGAAATTTCATCAATAAAAACAGCAAGGTTATTTTCTTTTATTTCATTAATAACATTCAAAAGCAGAGTGGCTGATATCTTATCTGCACTTTCATCTCTCAGTTTAGCTTCATTAATTATTTCTTTTCCAATAATAGGATATTTTTTTTTTACAGAATCCAGATCAACAAAATTCTCATCAATCTTTAGATTATTAAATTCAGAAATAAAATGATGTTTCTGAATTTCATCACGGAAATTATATATAATTTTTTCATCAGCTTTTTTGAAGCTTTCAATTTCACCTTCTTTAGCGATTAAAAATAGATTGGTAAACTTCCCTCTGATTGCAAAATAAAGTGATGCTTTATCGGTATTTATTCTGATTATCCTATCACTATCTGCAATCTCAATAGAATGAATTTTAACCGGAAGATTAGATTTAAAGAAATCAACCAAGTTCTTTTTTGGAATCGAAACTTTTCTTTTTAAGCTTAAATACGGCACTCCGGGATTAACCGATATTTCAATGCTTAATTCATCCTGATTCTTTAATAAAATCAGAACAAGTTTATCCTTTTCAAAAGAGAAAGCCCGGATTATTTTATAGTCCGGCAATTCTTTATTTAACTCAGAAGTAAGCCTGTTAAGGATAAAATAGTTCTTGAACATCAGTAGCTCCTATTACACAACTCTTGGTATAGGGTATAAAGGCATAAAGGAATATAAGCGATTTGAATTTATACCTTTATACCTCTATATCTTTTGACCTTAGGATTGCTAAAATAACAAATCCGTTACATTTAAATTCGTAAATCGAAATTTATAATTCATAATTCAGTTATGTTGTTTAAGAAAGGGCTGTTTGATATATTTGAAACAATGAAAAATATCCTACAAAAGCCGTTCATTAAGAAATTACTTCTCATTTTAGCTGCCATTATAGTTACCATTTTAGTTTTTGATTATTTAATTTTCCCCTGGTATGTAAGTTCACCTGAAGTAACCGTCCCTACAGTAAAAGGTTTATCTGAAGAAGAAGCATTTGAGAGACTTGAAGATGCAAACCTTGAACCTGTTATAGGCGATACAACTTATGATGTGAAATTTGCCAAGGGTTTGATTGTTCTTCAAAGACCTGATGCGGGAGAAGTAGTTAAAGAAGGAAGAAGAATCTATCTTTTCCTTAGTGGTGGTGAACCTCTTGTAATGGTGCCTAATCTTAAAGGAAAATCAATCAGGGATGCAAAGTTCTCTCTTGAAAGAATTGGTTTGAAACTTGGGAGAATAGAAGAAATACCTTCGAATAATCCGAAGGATATGATATTTGACCAGGAGTTTGCTGAAGGAACAACATTGAAAAAAGGTTCCTTTGTTGGGATTTATATAAGTATTGGGGAAGGAGAAGGAAGTGTGGAAGTACCTGACCTTGTAGGTAAATCTCTTTCCGAAGCAGAAAAAATGCTTACCGATAATTCATTAACTATTGGTAAAATTAATTACCAGAGATCATTTTCACTTTTACCAAATACAGTGCTTGATCAATATCCGAGTAAGGGAAATAAAGTTAATCCGGGTGATAAAGTTGATCTTTTTGTTACAAAAGCAGCAGAACCTGGTGAAAAGGAGGTTATTGAATAATGGCAGTTCTTGCTCCATCAATTTTATCTGCTGATATGAGTAATTTAAGCAAACAAATCCGGTTTGTTGAAATGGGTGGAGCTGACTGGATACACTGTGATATTATGGATGGTCATTTTGTACCCAACATAACATTTGGTCCCATCCTGGTTAAAGCTGCAAGAAGTGTTACAAAACTTCCACTTGATGTTCACCTGATGATTGAAAATCCTGATAATTATCTTGAAGATTTTATTAAAGCCGGAGCTTCAATTGTTTCTGTACATTTTGAAGAAGTTGTTCATCTTAACAGAACTATAAACAGAATTAAAGAGTTGGGAGCTAAAGCAGGTGTAGTTATTAATCCTGCAACCCCGGTTAGTTTATTAAAAGATATTTCACTTAATGTTGATTTAATTCTCATAATGTCGGTGAACCCCGGATTTGGAGGTCAATCCTTTATATTAAATTCTTTAAAGAAAATCGCAGAAGCTTCAAAACTGAGAGAAGAATTAAATGCAAATTTTGTAATTGAAGTAGACGGAGGGATTGATCTTAATAATGTTGATAATGTTCTGGCTGCAGGCTGCGATGCTTTTGTAATAGGTTCCTCTATTTTTGGAACTGAAGATATTACAACTACAACTATGAAATTCAAAAACATTATCAGCACCGGTAGAAAAATAATCACTTAGTAGCTTTTTATAATTTTTTTCCTCAATAATTTCTATTGATAAAACTTGATTGTACAAGTTAATTACCATCCGGAAGAATCAGACCTGTCTTGCTGGCAGGCAGGTAAGAAGGAAGATTTTGCGAAGTCTTCGGTGCTAAATTTCACTATTTCAGATATAAAACAAGATCAACAGGAAACTCTTTCGAATATCTGCTCTCATCTTAAAATAAAATTTGATCCTACTTTGGCGGATAATAAAGTATTTCCGCCAAGAAATTATTTTTCTCTGTCATTAAATGATTTAAATAATTTTTTAAATGAACTTAATTCAACAGATCTGAAAAATTTATCCGGTAAAATTGAAAAAGCAATTAATTATTATGAAAACTAT